>CAJQKF010000057.1 GCA_905478855.1 uncultured Gammaproteobacteria bacterium | reverse complement strand
AGCTGTTTAGGTAGTACAGCGGTAGATGCACATAGCTCACCATAGCTAACCACGCTTAAAAATCACAAAACCGGATCTAATACGGATCTATTTTTAGCAGGGTGTTACGTAAGTTATTGAAAAGATGGTGGCCAGGGACAGAATCGAACTGCCGACACGGGGATTTTCAGTCCCCTGCTCTACCGACTGAGCTACCTGGCCATCATAGTCGTGTATTTGTGGCCCATGTGAACCACTACGACGTTTTGGTAAGAGCGGCGGATTAAAAAGCATTGTGGCCCATACGTCAAGTGTGTTGTTTAGATTGATGCAAAATAGTCTTGGTTGTTTTGTTGTTTTAACCTGATTGTTGTTTAGTGATGGTATAGTTTGCCCCTTCCTTTTTTGTCGTGTTGTGTTGAATATTCGTGATTGATATTAAGTTTTGCTGTCTTTGTGGCTCCGGGGTCACTTTTCGTATACCGGATGGAGATCATCTGCCGCGCCACATTTGTAACGGCTGCGGAGAGATCCATTACCAAAATCCAAAGGTTGTGGCCGGATGTATCCCGCATTGGGGTGATCAAATTCTGCTATGCAAACGTGCTATTCAACCCCGTGTGGGTTTCTGGACAGTGCCGGCTGGTTTTATGGAAAATAATGAAACCATTGAACAGGCGGCTATGCGCGAAACCGATGAGGAAGCGCGCGCCAAAGTTACTATTGACGGTTTGTATGGCGTGTTTAATATTCCCCACATTAGCCAAATCTATGTGCTGTTTCGCGGCGCATTGGTGGATGGAAAATTCTCACCCGGGCCGGAGAGCCTGGAAACCGCGCTTTACGATGAGGCGGATATACCATGGGACGACATTGCTTTTCCGGTAGTAACTAAATCCCTTCGCCGGTTTTTTGCCGATCGTGTGCGTGGTGTGTATGAGCCTTTTATTGAGCAAGTCGAGCCATTTAAACGCTAGGTACTCAATGGTATTGCTTTCACCTCTAGAGCAGAGATGAAAGTGGTTTTAGATCTGCCGGGTAATCCTGGTCTTCAACTAAATGCGGGAGCTTGCTAATCGCATTACGCGCTGCCGCTTGCAGTGCTTCTTCGATCGTTGGGTGATAGTAGGGCATGCCCAGAACTTGCTGCACGGTCATATGTTGCTCGATACTCCACGCTATTAAATGGGCTAAATTCTCTCCCTTGGTGGCAACCATGGCGGCGCCCAGCAATATGCCATCGGCCTTTCTTACGTAAATACGCAGCAGCCCTTTATTTTTGCCCATTATTAAGGCCCGCCCTAAAGGTCCGAATACTTGTTCACCTATAACTATTTCATCTAGGTGCAAGGTATCGAAGGGCTCACCGATCTGGCAAATATTTGGATCACTAAAGGTTATCTGCAGGCTGGTGTTGCGGATAAATGCGGTTGTATCGCTTCGCACAGCGTTGTAGCCGGCTATTTTGCCTTCTGCGCTGGCCTCGTGCAGGATTGGACGAAAAACGTCGGCATCACCGGCTACAAACACCCTGCTATCTACCACACGGGTGGTATTGGGATTGTATTTGGGCAAGCCATCATCGCGCAGGGGTATTCCGGAGTTTTCGAGCTGCATGTTGTACAAATTGGAGCGTCGCCCGGTGGCGAGCAGCACTTTCTCGACGGCTACACTAACCTCACCATTGCTCACACTCAGTAAATCACCCTGCTGCTCTATTGTTACCTGCTTGCCTAAGTGAAGGGGTAACTCCTTGCCTATAATAGTTACGGCAATGCTCAACACGGCAGGATCGGCTATACCGGCAATGTTGTCTTGCATATCAAACGCATTTACCTGGATACCCAATCGCTGAAGCGCCTGGCCCATTTCAAGACCAATCACACCAAGGCCAATGATGGCCATACTCGATGGCCATTGTTCAAGCTCAAACAGGCTGTCGGTCGTCAGTATTTGCTCGCCATACTGCCGCCATGCTTCGGGTATTACTGGCGAAGTACCCACGGCAAGAATAATGTTTTCGGCTTCAATAGTTTGATCATCTACCTGCAGTACACCGGGGGCTATAAAATGGGCATAACCATCAATAAGCTCTTCGCCCATATCGTCGGTGGTATGGCTAAGCACACGATCAACCAATATGTCGCGAATATCGCGCACATGCTCAAATGCTTCGGGTATATCCACACTCAAGGATTCGCCACCTTCAATGGCCTCGCGCTCGAAGATGGTTCGTCGCTGAAAATCATCCGCTACTTGAATGGCCACTTTCGACGGCATACAGCCCACACGGGCACATGTAGTGCCAAGTTCGCCACCGTTGATTAAAACGTAGCTATCGGTTTTCTTTTTAACTTGAGCCAATGCGGCCAATCCGGCGGTACCGGCGCCCACTATGGCTACCTCTACTTTTCGTGTCATTTATCTACTCTAGCGTGCAAAAACATTCGGCTAATCGCCGAGCAACGTCTCACCGAGTTGGCGTTCGATTATCTCACTTCCGGTTACACCAAATACAACCTGTCCCGGGCCAACCATGCGCACGTTGGTGCGGGAATAAACCTTACCGGTAACCTGTGTGGTAATCGCTTGCATACCATCACCAAACGGGCTGTAGGGATCCAGCAAGCTGGCGACGACATCACCGGATGTCACTTGATCACCCACCTGTTTGTGATGGACCAGCACCCCTGCAGCGGGGCTCCTTACATGCTCTACACCGGCAAGAGGGGTGGCTTCGCATTTAGCTTCGGGTAATTCACCCGGCTCGCCCGAGATTACATTGGCCCGCTGCAAATAGGCAAATAGCCGTTGTGCGTCATCAATGGCTAATTCGCTGTACACATCGGCTTGGCCACGATACTCGATGGTAGCCGCCAAAGGTGGCTCTTCAATAGGGAAATCAGCAAAGCGTTTGGCAAGTGCAATCCAAGGCGTGGAGATGGATTCATCAAATGGATTGCCGCCGGAAAGGTCTGCAAGAAAAGCCGCTTCGCAGCCAAGCTGTGCATTTAAATCCGATGCTTTATCCCACGATTGATCCAAGGTGTACATATGCAATATGGCCTCAGAATCACAATGTAAATCGAGACAAATATCGGCATCAATGGCGTGCTCCATCAATGTGCGTTTTAAAAATGCCACTTCATCATTGGCTTTTAACTCATGAGCGGCTGCCGTTAACGCGGCACGAATCAGTTGCGTATTGGCTGCGGCATTATCGGTAAGCTTATCCGCAATCACATCGCCAACTTTATCCGCAAGTTCGGCGTGGCCACGGTTGAAGTTAACCCCATCGCTAAAGCTGTAGCGGCCAATCATATTGCCAAATATACGTTGATCAGTGCCCAACGGATTCGCCATTGGCACCAACACCACATGGCCTTCTATCTTGCCTTGGGCGTCCGCCTCGTCGAGTAATTGTTGCAGGTAGTGAAGCACCAATATGCCTGGCACCTCGTCGGCATGTATAGCCGCTTGTAAATATACTTTAGGTCGAGCTTGAGGATCGCCGTATTCAACCACTTTAATAATACGGCTGGTACCCGGTGCCGTGGCCGGTATTTCGATATATTTTTCAGTGCGTGTGGTCATTACGTTATCTCCAGCCGATCAACCAGCTCTAACAGGCTGGTACAGGTAATGTGAGGTTGAAAGGATGCCTCCCAACTTGCATCCGTTCGATTAATCCACGCAGTTTTAAGCCCGGCATCCAGGGCGCCCTTTATATCGTCCACCGGGTTATCACCTATGTGTAAAACATCTTCGGCTTGCAGATCAAGTCGATCACACGCCATATGAAAAATTCGGCTATCGGGTTTGGCCATACCGGCTTCGCTCGCGGCTAATTGGCCTTCAAAATAGTTCCGAATCGGTAATCGGTCTAAATCTGCATTGCCGTTGGATATCGCGTATAAACGATAATGTTTTGCCAGCATCTCAAGTGCGGCAAACACATCGGTATAGAACTCAACATCATGCCTCAGCTCAAAAAAACGATCCATTAGCGAATGGGAATGATGACTCTCATAACCGCTGCCGGCCAATATCGCCTCAAAGCTCATTCGGCGCAAACTCGTTAGATCGTGAGATAAATGCGGATTATCCATTACTACCTGCTGACGCATTTTCGCCAGATCTTCCTTTTTAAAGGTTTGATGAACCTTGGGAAAATGCTCGCCAAGGTGGGCATGCAGATGCGCTTCTGCGCGGATAATAACCGGGGCTATGGCCCATAGTGTGTCGTCGAGATCGAAGGTTAAGGCTTTTATACTGTGCACAATATTCGCTATTGTTTGGATAAGTGAAATTGATTATACGCGAACAATTTTATCTGCCATATAGCGCTAACCAATGCAACGACACAGACTGTTTTATACAATCAGACGATGCTCATATAAAGTCTCAAACGATGGGCGGCATTCATCAACCATAATTTGTTGCTCTGTACTTAATGAAATCACTTTCGGTTCAAAGGCACTAAAACCGCTCGATAACCAGACACGATCGTACCAGTGCTTGCCCCACACACCATCAGTATCCCGCACACCCACCGGCCAGTTAAGCATGTCCTCGTCAAAAGGTATATTTATTGCTGTACAAAGAACACTAAGGGCTTTGCGAGGGTTTTTTAGTATTGCTTTGCCCTCAATCACCACCGGAATACGGCCGCTACGTTCAGTAACATGATTAAACAAACGAAGTTGCTGAGGGAAACCTAAATCAGAGGCATCAAATTCGCTGCGCTTAACCTGATACGACGTCAACACCTCGGCTGGATCCCTGATGAGAAAACAGTTGGTGAGTTTGTCCATCCAATCTAAGGGTAAATCCGGCAGCATGTGATGGGTCATATGCTTTTGATAAAACAGCGGCTTATCATCTGGCGCTGGGCCACACACACCATCAATTACTGCTTGCCAGTCGTCGCCCTGATCTGCAATTATTTCCGCTGCGAGCGGATGAGGTTTGCCGGTTTGTGACAAAAACGGTCCATAAAACGGCTCGTCCCATACCGCACAATCGGCGCGATTCTCAAACGCACGCATCATCGCGGTTGATATATTGCGTGGTCCGGACCACATGGCAATGCGGGTTGGCTGTTGTGCATTCATAGGGTAACTACCGACCTTTTGCGATTTGTTCTGCAATAAATTCCAGATAGAGGTTTTGTAAACGTTCAACCATTGGTCCACGTTGCCCACTACCCATTATTCGACCATCTACTTCCCGAACCGGCGCTAAACCGGCAAAAGTACCGGTTACAAAGGCTTCATCTGCACCGTATACATCAAATAAGCTGAAATTTTTCTGCCGCACGGTAATACCGTTGCGCTCGCATACTTCAATCACTTTGCCGCGGGTTATCCCTCCCAGACAAAAGTCTCCACTCGATGTCCAAACCTCGTCCTCGGTGCAGATAAAGAAATGGGTCGAGTTGCAGGTTGCTACAAAACCATGGGGATCCAGCATTAAGGCTTCGTCTGCGCCGGCTTTAGCTGCCTGAATACAGGCCTGAATGCAGTTATGTTTAGACAGGCTATTCACTTTTTGATCCTGAACATCAGGATAGCCACGGCGCACATGAACGGTGAATAAACTAACACCGTTAATCAGTGTTTCGGGCTTAGGTGATTTATATTCCGGGAGAATAACAATAGTGGCATCGCCAATGGTTACGCGGGGATCCTGATACGGCGTGGCCTTCAAACCACGACTAATCATTAATCGAATATGCACATGATCGGTCATATTGTTAGCATCTAGCGTCGCATAAATGCGCTCTACTAGCTGCTCTTTAGTGATACCAATATCCATATCCAGCGCCTTAGCACCTTGATATACACGACGCATATGGTTTTCCAGGAACACCACGACTCCAGCATGCAGCCGGAGGCCTTCCCAGACACCGTCGCCCAACACGAAACCGCTATCAAGAACCGATACCATTGCTTCGCTGCGGGGTTTCAGTGCGCCATTAAGATTGATTAAAACATGTTGATTACGTGGATCATCTACGTAATCGTGGGTACCTTTGCTCATAGTGGATTCTGCGAATAATAAAAGCCGAAGCTTATCATGGGGGTTTCCATTATGTGCGATGAGAATTTTCGCTACCTATTACGCATTGTGAAAAGGAGTTTCGTAATAATTATCATTACGCATTCGCTATGCAACGTCATTTCATGTAAAAATTACCGGCCGTAAAATATTTAGCGATAACCTCCTACAAAAACTGATGACAACCGCCACTACACTCCTTGAGCTTCTCTCGACGCATTCTGCAAATTCGAGCGCTTTAGTTACGAGCCATGCGGGGTCACTCAATTTTGAAGCTTTGCGTACACTCATAGATAACACGGTTTCGGCACTTAATGCACGCGGAATTGGCCGCAGGGAACGGGTGGCAATTGCGCTACCCTACGGGCCCGAGTTTGTCGGTTGCTTACTGAGTATCAGCTGTGGCTCAACCTGTGTTCCGTTAAACCCTAATGATAATCGAAAATCCCTAGAAACCTACCTGCAAGAATTTAATATTAATGCGCTGGTCGTTGAGAAAGGCAGTACGTCAGAGGCAGTTTCAGCCGCTCAGGCGACAGATACTGAGGTACTTGAAACCATAAGCCATGCTGCAGACCCAATAGGCACTTTTCAATTTAGCGGAGCAGCTAGCGGTAAGCGCGCCAGTCACGGTGGTATTGCCGACAGTGAAGATGTTGCCATGATTATCGACACCGGCAATAATGGTAAGTCAAATATGATTGGTTTATCACACTATGAGTTGGTTAAATGCGCGACTGAGCATAAAGACACTATTGCATCGAAAAGTCAGCCGGTATTCCATATTAGTGGCCTAATCTCCACAGTACTCGCCCCACTGGCTGCTGGTAACCAACTAGTTTTTTCATAATACGCAAAAGATATAGGCCAAGTGCTAGTTATAAAAATGCTCCTCAGTCGTCGGTAATAGCTGCATAAACCTCCATTCCAAGTTTTTTTAATTATGGCCACTCAGACATTCAATTTGCCATATCAACATATTCACTATCCCACCAGCTGAACTACACCATAATTCGATAAACCATTCATTATATTGAAAAACCTAATTAGATAATCCTATCCAATCCTTTACATTTGGCAATACTAAGGCTAAATTTACTTCTGGCATACCGTATACCAAACGCATTTAGCCGCGTTAACGGCACTACTTACGTAGGGTGGCTGTGGTTCGATATGAGTTTATTAACTTATACATTCAAAGCAATTGGACTTTAATTGGTACCGATATTATTAAGTAAGTTCAAATATATAGGCCGTATTATTATTGGCGCTCAAGTGAGGAAGATGCTATAAATTTTGTTGCCAACGTTTTGGCGCAAGAAGCCTTCACGATTCAAAAACCAAACGTGCGATTGAACGTCGTCGGAATTCGATAACTAAGTAAAATCTTAAGGAATTTGTAGAGTTAGATCCAGCAATTAATTTACGCAACAGCGCGCTCTAATTTATAGCCGGTTAGAATGGTTATCATTCTTTCCATGTTTAAAAATACAGCACTGTGTTCGTAGTAGTTGCATTAACTGTTACAAATATATTAAGTTAATTGTCACAACAAGAGGAGTACCTCAAATGATTAAGACCCAACACACATTTAAACAATTAGCATGCGTTGTTGCATTGTCAGCAGGTCTGGCGGCTGTTCCAGCCATCAGTCAAGCGGCGTGGGAGCCAAGTAAGCCGGTAGAATTTGTAGTAATGGCTGGTAAAGGCGGCGGTGCGGATAAAGCAGTGCGTTTACTGCAAAGTATTATCGCTGAAGGAAAAATGGCCCCGGTACCCTTTACTCCGGTTAACAAGCCGGGTGGTTCTGGTGCAGAAGCATTAGTACATATGAAAGGTAAAGATGGCGATAACCACACCATTATGTTTACCTTAAACAGCTTTTACACAACTCCTCTACGTCAAGCCGGATTGGGCATCGATATTTCAACATTCACACCGGTAGCACGTATGGCAGAAGATACTTTTCTGCTGTGGGTTCATTCCGATGAGAAAGATATCAACAACGTTGAAGATTTCGTTAAGGCAGCCAAGGCAAAGGGCAACCAGTGGATTATGGCTGGAACCGGTAAAAACTCGGAAGACAATCTAATTACTGATTTTCTAAACACCGCCTACGACCTGGACATGAAGTATGTTCCTTACAAAGGCGGCGGAAAAGTAGCGAAAGAGTTGGCCGGTAAAAATGCTCACTCAACCGTTAACAATCCTTCTGAGCAACTGGGCTTCTACGAAGCTGGCACCACCAAAGCACTTGCGGCTTTCACTGATGAGCGTTTACCACTGTTTCCAGATGCGCCAACCATGAAAGAGCTTGGTAATGACTTCGTGTACTACATGCAGCGTACTGTTGTAGGTGCACCGGGCATGAGTGCCGAGGCTGGAGCGTACTATACCGATCTGTTCACACGTGTATTCAACTCTGATAAGTGGCAAGAGTATCGCACCAAGAAGAGTCTACAGGGCGATCTGTTAACTGGCGATGCGCTAATGAGTTACTGGATGAAAGAGCGTGATATTCATGAAGTAATGTTAAAACAAATGGGCGCACTTTAAGCCTGTTTAATTAACAGGCTTTCTAAACGGAAGTGTTTCTCAGCTGAATAGAAAGCCTTGTGTTGCCAGGTCTGATTGAAAATTAATTCAGACCTGGTTCACTATCTGCACAAAGGTATTGTTTACTGAAATAATCAATACTGAAATAAAAAATAAGATTCCAACAATCGGATAGAGGAGATACTTTCCCATGTCAGTTCGTACTGCTGAATTGTTAATGGCGCTTTTAATGGGCGCGTTCTCGATCTACTTAATGTCTAAAAGCACCGAGCTTGAAATAGGCTGGATTGAAGACGAAGGACCGGGTGGCGGCGCATGGCCATTCTGGCTATCGACCATAATGCTTATCTCCTGCATTGGAATTATTGTAAATTGGGTACGCAAACACGGACCGATCGCCAATTCACAAAAAACATATATTGAAAGCCATGTATTACTGGATGTAGGTGCTGTAACCATCGCCCTGATCGTTACTGTCGCGCTGTTCTCATACATCGGTGTATACGGTGCACTGCCATTATTTCTAATTTTCTATCTACGATTTATGGGCAAGCACAGTTGGAAATTTACCGTGGGCTTGGCTGTGTTAATTCCGGTAATTATTTTCTTCTTTTTTGAAATCACATTAAAAATAATTCTACCGAAAGGAATATCTGAACCTTTATTCCTTCCACTCTACAAAATGTTTTTTTGACGACATCACCGCTACAGATTCCGGGAAATAAAAAATGACTGAAATTCTAGGGCTGCTTGCCAATGGTTTTCTCGTAGTATTTGAACCACAAAATTTAATGCTCATCATCGTTGGATGTGGGTTAGGGCTGTTCATTGGAGCAATGCCAGGACTTGGCTCGGTAAACGGCGTTGCCATTCTTCTACCACTTACATTTTTGGTTCCGCCTACGGGTGCCATAATCTTTCTTGCCGCCATTTATTATGGTGCCATGTATGGTGGCGCAATCTCGTCAATCATGTTGGGAATACCCGGCGCATCTACGGCTGTTGCCACAACATTTGATGGTAGACCACTGGCAAAGAACGGTCTCGCAGATAAAGCACTTACCGCGGCGGCTGTTGCCTCTTTTGTCGGTGGATCTATTTCAGTTGTATTATTTACTTTCTTCGCACCGCCATTGGCCCACGTAGCCCTAGTATTTGGTGCACCGGAAGAATTTGCCTTAATGATGTTAGCGTTCGCAACTTTTGTTGGGTTGGGAAATGATGATATTTTCAAGACTATCTTTTCGATTTGTATCGGTCTCGTTCTTAGCGCCGTTGGTTTTGACATAATTTCCGGCGAGCCACGCTTAGTGTTATGGGACATAACCGGATTCCTCCACGGGGTAAACTTTCTGGTGCTAGCCATTGGAATTTACGGTATCGGCGAAATGATCTGGACCGTTGAAGAGCACACACTTGGCGGTGGCAAAAGCATGCTGTCTGAGGCCAATGTAACGGTTAAGCGAACAATGGCGAACCTGCGAGAATTGGTGTCCACCTGGAAAACCATGCTGATGGGATCTTTTCTCGGTTACTTTGTCGGCATATTACCTGCAGCGGGTGCAACACCGGGCTCACTAATGTCATATGGTATCGCTAAGCAAATGTCTAAGGAACCGGAAAAATTTGGTCATGGTTCTGTAGAGGGAGTTGTTGCACCGGAGGCAGCGAATAACGCTGCCAGTACCGGCTCTATGCTGCCTATGTTAACCCTAGGTATACCAGGCTCACCCACTACTGCCATTCTACTGGGTGGGATGGTTATTTGGGGTTTGGAACCTGGCCCACGACTTTTTGTTGATCATAGTAAGTTTGTCTGGGGCCTTATTGCCTCTCTGTATGCCGCAAATCTATTTTCCTTAATCATTAATATCGCCTTTATTCCGGCGTTCATAAAAATTCTTAAAACGCCGTTTACAATTCTGGCACCGATTATTTTTATCCTGTGCCTAATTGGCGGATATGCACCTACGCAAGACATGCATGACGTTTGGCTAATGCTGGCATTTGGCGTGGTTGGATACCTGATGCGTAAACTGGATTATCCATTAGCACCGGCTGTTCTAGCGATTGTATTAGGACCCCTTGCTGAACCGGCATTACGTCAATCCCTAATCATCAGTGATGGTTCATTTAGTATCTTCTTTACGCGAACCTACGCCGGACCGATTATGATTATCGCGCTGATACTGCTGTTTCTGCCCTTATTAAAAATGGGATATGACAAGCTACGCAATAAAAAAGCCGCTTAGTCTAACTACGATAAACGGTAAGCGCTATGAAAAGCTTAAACATAACCCCACTGGAGCCTACTACTGCTCTAAAAACACAGGTATATAAGGCACTAAAGGAATTGATTGGCCATATCGATATCTATTCCGGCGATGAACCACTCCGCTTGGATGAACGCGCACTGGGTGAACAACTCGGTGTGAGCCGCACGCCAATACGCGAAGCAATATCCCGACTCGAACAAGAGGGTCTGGTAGAGAATATTGCCCGCAGGGGTGCGTTTGTTGTGCGAAAAACCAAGAGCGAGATACTGGAAATTATCGCCGTTTGGGCAGCCCTTGAAAGTATGGCCGCCCGACTTGCAACACTGCACGCTACCGACGATGAAATAGCCAGCTTACGCAGTAATTTCACCTCTTTTGATGACAGCGAAGAGGCGCAGGCTCACATCGATGAATACTCTGAAACGAATATTCATTTTCATCAAACCATTATTGAACTCGGCAAGTCACCGCTTATCAGCAAAATGTCGAATCCTTTATTTTTTCATATGCGCGCAATCCGTGCATCAACCATAAAAGACAAAGACCGTGTTTCGCGATCAGTGAGCGACCATATACGTATTATTGAAGCGATTGAATCACGAAATGCAAATCTAGCGGAGCAATTGGTGCGAGATCACGCGCTACAACTCGCCGAGCATGTAGATCAATTCGTAAACTATCTGGATTAATTTTGATCTGTTTTTGCAATAAAATAATAACTACCAATCTGTACATATGTAACCGTATTTAAATTAAGAATCTTTGTATAAATCGAACGGGTCAAACTTGCGTAATTTTAAACGCAACGTACTCAGAACTAATTTTATTTTTTCTATAAGACATCCCCTGACGGGGCACACACTGTAAATTGAGGTAAACAATGTCTAAAGCACTTGACGGTCTACGCATACTAGACTTCACCCATGTCCAATCCGGACCCACATGTACTCAACTTCTGGCCTGGATGGGCGCCGATGTTATAAAGGTGGAGCGTCCCGGTGTCGGCGATGCAACACGCCAACAGTTGATGGATGTGGAAGCTGCAGATAGTCTTTACTTCACCATGCTCAATCACAACAAACGATCACTCACATTAAACTCAAAGAATGAAACCGGTAAAGAAGTACTCGAACGTTTAATTAAGAAGTGTGATGTATTGGTTGAAAATTTCGCGCCTGGTGCATTGGACAGAATGGGTTTTAGTTGGGAGCGTATTCAGGAACTAAACCCACGAATGATTTTAGCTTCTATTAAGGGTTTTGGCCCTGGCCCATACGAAGACTGTAAAGTTTACGAGAATGTTGCCCAATGCGCTGGCGGTTCAGCATCAACCACTGGGTTTCGTGATGGTGTTCCGATGGTAACCGGTGCACAGATCGGTGACTCTGGTACCGGGTTGCATCTGGCTTTAGGCATCACCACTGCCCTGCTGCAAAGAGAAAAGACCGGTCGTGGTCAAAAGGTAACGGCATCCATGCAAGATGCCGTTCTGAATCTTTGTCGTGTAAAACTCCGCGACCAGCAACGTTTGGATCATGGACCACTTAAAGAGTACTCCCAATTTGGTGAGGGAGTAGAATTTGGTGAAGCAACACCGCGTGCCGGAAACGATTCAGGTGGGGGTCAACCCGGACGTATTTTAAAATGTAAAGGCTGGGAGACCGATCCCAATGCTTATACATATTTTATTACCCAGGCTGCCGTATGGAAAAATATTTGTGATGTGATCGGCAAACCTGAATGGAAAGAACACCCTGACTATGCAACTCCTGCTCTACGCTTATCTCAACTTAACGGTATTTTTGATGAGATTGAATCATGGACAATGACTAAAACAAAATACGAAGTCATGGATATTTGTAACCCGCTTAATATTCCAGTGGGACCCATTTTATCGATGAAAGAAATATCTGAAGAGCCATCCTTACGAGATACTGGAACCATTGTTGATGTAGAACACCCGGAGCGTGGAAATTACTTAACGGTGGGCTGCCCAATCAAACTATCTGATACTGATGTAGAAGTTACCCGTTCTCCCCTATTAGGTGAACATACCGACGAGATCCTTGCCGAAGTGCTGGACTACAATGCGGATGAAATTGCTACAATTAAGGAATCGGGTGCTGTTTAAGTAGTCGTTTAGTTGCAGTGTGCAGTATTGCTGGTATTTCCAGCAATACTTTTTTACATTATTTAAAAGATTGATCGGTGATCAATCATTAGTGGAATCTATATATTATGAAAGTTTGTGTAGTTGGCGCCGGTGCGATCGGTGGTTACATGGGAGTGCGAATCGCAGAACAAGGACACGACGTATCCTTAATTGCCCGAGGCCCACATTTGGAAGCAATTAAGGCAAACGGTTTAACTCTGCGCCAAGACAGTGAAGAAACCTGTGTAAAAAATGTGTTTGCTACGAACGACATGACCGAATGCGGCGTGCAAGACATTGTGCTATTGGCATTAAAAGCCCATCAAATTGGTCCAGTTGTTGAAGATTTAAAGACGCTTATCGGTCCAGATACGGTAATGGTAGCCCTGCAAAACGGTATTCCTTGGTGGTATTTTCAGGGTAATGGTGGCGAATACGAAAATCGCATCGTAGAAACAGTAGATCCAGGCGGCACATTGGCGAATAGTATTGATCCAAAATGCATTATCGGCTGTATTGCCTACCCTGCGGCAACCATCGCAGAACCGGGTGTTATTCAACACGTGGAAGGCAACAAATTCCCCGTTGGTGAACTGGACTGCAGTGAATCGGAACGGCTCAATATGGTATCCGAACTATTCACCGCAGCCGGTTTTAAATCTCGCGTGCTTACCGATATTCGCTCAGAAATATGGTTAAAACTATGGGGCAACCTAACCTTTAACCCGATCAGTGCACTGAGTCACTCAACCTTGGAGGATATCTGCCAATTTCCATTAACGCGTGAGTTGGCAACAACCATGATGACCGAAGCTCAGCATATTGCTGAGAAACTTGGCGCATCCTTTCGTGTGACTATTGAGCGCAGAATTGCCGGTGCAGAAAGTGTCGGTAAACACAAAACGTCAATGCTTCAAGATGTAGAAGCAGGTAAACCACTGGAAATTGACGGTATGTTAGGTGTGGTTATAGAACTGGGAAAGATTACCGGTACAGATACACCGGCACTCAAGGCCCTATATGCCTGTGTGAGTTTATTAAATAAGAAGATTCAGGACGAATCCGTTTTTATTAAAGAGCGCCCATTAAACTAAGTTAGCGTAGCGTTCTATCGGGTTTATAACTGACACGACTCTACCTGTAAAACGTTGAGTAGCGTCGTAATGTCGGAACCCATAGAAAGTAACGTAGCTTATGACCCCTGGAATCCAGGGCTGCAGTCGACATTGCCGGGAAAATACTTAGCATTGTCGACAATGTTCCGAACAGAAAATGTTCTTACCAGTATCAAAACCGCCCAGGAGCTTCACGATTTTACCGGTCTACCAATTCAACAACTTATTCGCTTTCGCCCCGAGCGACTAGTCGTTCACGAACTGCTTATTCGAGTATCGGCCGATATATTTGTCTCTGATGGATCCCGTTACGAAGACCTTGGGGTAAATTACCGGACCATTGTTGATAATATTCTACGTCACTATATTGAACCCCATAAAAGTGAAATTCTAAAAAGTTTTGATCTTTTAAGTGGTGAAATAGAAGCTCAGATTTCCGCGCAATTATGCGAGTTAGTAGAACCCCTTAAAGATAATACGAGCCTAGAACGGAACTCATTTTTTACACGAATTTTCGGTATTCGTCACAAAAGCGCAACGATACCAACTCCGGAACGAGCCAACGACCGACAACAAAAAATATTCGCCAAATGGCGACAACAACTTCGCTCTAGCACCGATCCACAAACCATAGCAATCTACTCGGCATTGCTAAAAGTAATCAATGCCATAGTTATCAAACATGGCCGACTGATTGGTGATCAATCGTTATTGATTCAGCTTGCCTGTGGTTTGGTATGCAATGACTGGGGCAGTCAACATATCGGCGCACTGATCACACCCTACATAGAACAGGCGGCAAAAGACAACAACTACACGCTACTACCAGCGCAAAAACAACCCGTCATCATTAATATAAAGGGCGCATCTGCATCAGGCAAAAGCACTATGCGACCCTTACAACAGAAACAAACGGATGGTTTTGGTCTGAACTGGCATGACTTTGCACTGATTAGCCCGGATATCTGGCGAAAATATTTATTGGATTACGAGGCTCTCGGAGATGCCTATAAATATGCCGGAACGCTCGCCGGTGACGAAGTTCCTATTATTGATCATAAACTTGATCTTTATATTGGTAAAAAAGCTCAAGAGGGACGAGTTTCCCATTTACTTGTTGATCGTTTTCGCTTTGATAGTTTCGCGCCTGGAAAGGACACCAAAGAAGGTAGTAACTTATTAACGCGTTTTGGCCATACTATATTTCTTACCTTTATGGTAACGCCACCTGAGCAAACCGTTGAACGAGCCTGGAAACGCGGCTTGCAGGTAGGTAGATATAAAGCCGTGGACGATTTATTAGATCACAACGTCGAGGCGTTCAAAGGTATTCCGGTAATATTCTTTACCTGGGCTTTGAATCGGGAAAAAACCGTTCATTTTGAATTTTTAGACAACAGCGTAGCCTACGGTGAAAAACCCCTAACCATTGCGTTTGGTTCCAACAACGAGATGTATCTCTATGATTTTAAATGCATGATCGATATCACGCGCAATGTAAAACTGAATATTGATGCCACCTGCCCTGAAGAAATTTTTTCAGATTATGTTGATACTTCACCGCAATCAAATACGGATTTTTTAATCTCTTGTGCAAAAAAACTGGAAAAAATTCACTTCGTTGATCGACAGTCAGATTATATATATGCATATATGGAGTGCGGAAAACTTCTATGGATGGACCATGGAAAAATAGATATGTTAATCATCGATAACCATGTACATGCAGGGTTATACGCTATGGACAAAAGAATTTTCGACCATCCTCAAACTATAGAAGATAAACATTCTATAAAAAGTTCAATTGATGTTCTTAGACACACAGCACAAGCGATCAACTAAACGATAATTTATATATCAGAAACCAAAAACTATAAATTAACAAATCGCTTAATTAAGCCACTGCAGGAGTTTGCCCATGAATCGAGCATCCGATAACTTGCTTGTGCTGTTTGGCGCGGCTGAGTTGTCGAAAATTCTCCGCGCTTATGAATTCCCATCGCATCAAAAATTATTAACGTATTCGCTTTTCCAACAATGGGCTTCATATTATTTTCATAGTAATTGAAGAAAGAGCAGTTTTCATAGTTCACCTGAGGGTACCGCTTCGCTGCGATATTATTCGATGTGAAATATTCGAGTAAAAGTCTTCTCCACCCAAATCGATGACTACCGTATGAATAATGAAATGCACCATTTTTCTCATCGACATCATTCAAGTAGAAAAAAACTTTCAAAGAATGGTACGGAACATCGTAGTGCGGCATTACTGTTTTATTTTGACTTTTCTTCCCCAAATCATCCTGTTTATAAAACTCCTCTCCATACACGATACTAGGAGAAAGATTAATCTTTCTCCTAGTATATCGCTGAACGACATATTTGATAGGAGCGCGATCAAGCAAAAACTTTTTGAGAACTAACCCTTTGACACGAAATTTGTCCGCGTGCTCCAATCGACTTTTACCTAGAAAAAATCGTTTTTGTATCGGAAACTCGAATGCCGATGTTGCATGAAACTCTTCGTAAAGTCCGTGATACTCATTTAAGACCTCCGAGAATTCCTCATCGCTAAGAAAATTCTCAATTCGGACGATACCATCCCGACGTAGACAGTTGACCAATGATTCATATTTCACGTCGCGTTTTACTTTATGCGCCCTGAAAAGGAACTGAATACGAAACCAAAGCAATCGAACTATATTTCCTCCAACGAGGTTAAACAGCCTATTACTCTTAATACACATCGGAGAGCTATAAAGGTAATCAACAATACGAACACGTAGACTACTGGGAAACAGAAATTTAATGATACCAAGCATAATCTTATAGAAAATCGCACTACTGTCCCGTTAACTTTCAAACGAAAGAGATCTGATTAGGGTCATGAAGATGATCTCGAATGATCTGGCCCCGTAGCAATGTCATTAGGTCTCGTTTCTCAAACAGATTGAGCTGTAA
>CAJQKF010000056.1 GCA_905478855.1 uncultured Gammaproteobacteria bacterium | reverse complement strand
GCATTTGAAAAATATGGCGCAACAAGGTGTGGTGCATGTTACTAAGACGATTTTGTTTCCAGCACGATTTATCTATTTAGCTCAAACCGGCAACATTGCCGGGAACGATAGTTCAAAAGAATATTACCTTAAATATTTTTCAGGACCAGATGCTACTTTAGTTAAACAAGGTTATGAGTGGCGTCTCAAAGGAATACCTGATGATTTGGCGTTAGTATGTCGATACTTAGAAGAAGGGCTGGTTATCTTGTATGTAAACTTTATTGATATCTATGTTCAGAAAATGGAGCACTATGCTGAGTTCGAGATAGCAGGTGATTTGCGATCGTGGAAGAATCGGATTTTAGAACAATATTAGTTAACGGAGCCTCGTGGCATTTTTATTTGGCGATTTAATATGATTTCGATTCCGAGTAGACATAGTTTAACTCTAAGAAGCGGACTCCAATTTTTGAAAGACACGAATGAGCTGATACCTGGTGTATTAGCTGTCAGACTCAAATTTATATGAACACTCAGGTAAAACAGCCACTGTGGTTAGTATTTGCACCATTAATTTTCCTGTTTCTTTGGTCAGGTGGTTATGCAACAGCGAAACTGGGATTACAGTACGCCGAGCCGATGGTTTTTTTGGTTATTCGCTATGGGTTAGTGGTTGCAATCATGCTCGCTGCCATGGTGGTTCTGCGACCTCCGTTGCCAAAGCGTGGAATGGACTGGGTTCATTTATCTGTTGTTGGGTTTTTACTACAGTCCGTTTATTTTGGCTTTTGTTATGCTGGCTTTGCCAGTGGTGTTGGCGCAGGTACAATGGCGCTGATTATGTCATTACAGCCTATTCTTGTGGGAATTCTGGCGCCACGTTGGACGGGAGAGAAAATTGGCTGGCAGCGTTGGCTCGGCTTAGCACTGGGTCTCGCAGGCACAGGCATTGTAATTGTCGCGCGATCTTCACTTGAGCCACCAACCGTGTTTGGGTTTTTGGCAGCTGCATTGGCCTTGGCAGGAATTTCTTCGGCATCGTTGTGGGAAAAACGCTTTGGGCTTTCCCATCATCCAGTAACGTCCAACCTCATTGGCTATGTGGCAGGACTATTGGGTATATTGCCATTGGCATTCTTTCTTGAGGCTAATGAAAGCTGGAATATTTTTGCCAATGTGGAATGGACATGGGAGTTTTCTGCGGCTGTAGCCTATCTGGTTGTTGGAAACTCGGTAATTGCGGTGAGTTTATTACTCGGTATGATACGGGCAGGGGAGGTTAGTCGAGTATCGGCTTTGTTCTTTTTGGTGCCTCCTTTAGCCGCATTAATCGCCTGGGTTCTTATTGGTGAGGTCATTCCTGTCTCTGCTTGGCCCGGTATTTTTATTGCTGCAGCAGGTGTGTATATAGCAAATCGGTTTTAATTTTCCAAAAGTCCCATTCACTCAAGCAAAATAACACTTTTTCCCCTACTCAGAGGTTTTATGCAATCCTTCGAAAATAGATTTCCCCCACCACTGATTGTGCTTTTATGTGCGTGGGGTATGTGGCGAGTATCGCCCAATGCACCACATTATCATCTTGGGCCTTTAACTGATTACCTTGTTATGCTTTTGGTTCTGTTGGGAATTATTTGTGGGGTACTCGGAATTACTTCCTTTCGTAAAGCAAAAACTACGGTTAGTCCTTTAACCCCAGAGAAATCCTCTTCACTAGTCACTGATGGAATATATAAATACACGCGAAACCCTATGTATCTTGGTCTTGGGATGTTGCTAACGTCTTGGGCGATAACATTGGCTTCTATGTGGTGTTTTATCTTTTTGATTATTTATTTTTTGTACATACAAAGATTTCAGATCACGCCAGAAGAGCGGGCGTTGGAAGCATTGTTTGGTCAGGAGTTTCTCGACTATAAATCACGGGTAAGAAAATGGGTGTAAACAAATTAGTGAAGTCGAAGGTTTGATTGTTAGTTTGCGAGCAACATCTCCCGAAGCGCCTTAAGACCAAGATAATATCGAAAGGTAAAGTTTATGTGGTATCACACCGTATTTAGTGAATTGGTAAATACAAAGTATCCAATGGTCCAAGCACCCATGGCGGGTATTGGGACAACTGCTCTGGCGGGTACTGTGAGTGAATGTGGTCTATTAGGGTCCATGGGATGTGCAGAAATGACCGTTCCCCAACTATACGATACCGCCCTAACTCTTCGTGAAATTACAGATGCCCCGTTCAACCTGAATTTTTTTGCCCACTCAGAGCCCGATAATTATCACCAAGTTGATTCGGTATTAATAGAGACTCTGACTCCGCTATACGAAAAGCATAGTTTGCCATTTCCCAAGGTTCCGTTAAGTGCAGAAAACACATCGTTTACCGAGGAAAAACTTAAAGCCGTTTTAGAGATTAAACCGAAAGTTATCAGTTTCCATTTTGGCTTGCCCGATACTCATGCTCTAGACGCGTTGCGTAACGAGGGTTGTCTGATTTTATGTTCCGCTACAACGGTCGACGAAGCCGTATATCTTGAAAAGCGTGGTGTGGATGCGATTATTGCCCAGGGTTGGGAGGCCGGTGGTCATCGTGGAAGTTTTAAGGTTGATAATAGTGATGCCGGGATAGGAACGATGGCGTTAGTTCCGCAGATCGTTGACAAGGTCCGTCTGCCGGTAATAGCTGCGGGTGGTATTGGGGATGGACGGGGGATTGCTGCCGCAATGTTGCTTGGAGCAAGTGGAGTTCAAATGGGTTCGGCTTTTCTAGGATGCCCGGAAACCGCATTGCCTGAAGCTTACGCCACAGCCATTAGACAGGCATTGGAAACAGATACAAGGCTAACTCGCGGTTTTTCTGGTCGCCCGGCACGGGCACAGCAAAATCTTTATACACGATCTTTTCTGGACCAAAGTTTTAAATTACCCAACTTTCCGCTGATGTACGAATACAGTGAGCCTCTAATTGATGTAAGCACGGCAAATGGCGATGATAAGTACGCGTATCATCTCTATGGTCAGGCAGCTAGCCTCAATCGAGGTCTGCCCGCTGCACAGTTTATTGAAGGCTTAATTAATGAAGTAAACAAGCTTTTAAACCGATGAGTATATCGTCTTGTTCTTATCGATGTTCTGAAGACTCGATGCATGAAGCACGTTTTCCCCGGCCGCTTCTAATGCGGTTGATCGATTAATCGTATCGTCAATATTATTGATCCCCCAGACGTGATTGTTAAATAGTGCGTTGAATACAAAGTTGTGGACAAAGTTATTTGTTGATTTAACTATGGAGCAGATTCTTTCAACCGCGAGAGAAAAATTGATAATGGGTGATGTTGGATCATTGCTATAGTCTTCAATTGAGCATCCTACGATTCCAGTTTATCCAGCTATGGTAATGATCTCGGCAATCTCTTTAAGCGCATTGCCATAGTCATTTTCCAGATCTGCTGAAACGGGAAACTTGGTGGCAGAGGTGATTTGTGCGCAGTTTTTTAGAACTTGTCATCGTATGAGCGCTCTATCTGGTATGCCTAGCGAGTGGGCTAAACCTGCATTTGTTAGTTGCTAATACTTTGTAATCCAGTGAAACGAGAATATGGGCAGACCCAATGTACACGGGTTTGTAATAACTCACGTTCCGGATTCTTCTTGAAGGGAGCACAATTTTGTATTGCCTTTTCGGATGGACTGATACTGAAGTTCATTGATAACTTCTAAAGGGTGCGAGGTAATATTATTTTAACTTTCAATAGTCTAAAATACCGCCATATAGACGAACTCAAAAACTAAATGTATAGAATACTTGTAGCGGTGCGTTAGGTGAATTTTTTACGCGTGCGTTAAAGCTACCTACATACATTTATTTATCTAACGAACTATAGAGAAATAAATTTAATGGAAAGTCGAAACGAAGGACAATTGATGCATGATGTCATGACGGAATTGTTCCCAATATGTCGGAGTATAACCGGAAACGGTGTGCGGCAAACGTTAGATATACTTTCGAGAAATATGGAAAATATGGATGTATTTGAAGTTGAGACCGGTACGCCCGTTTTTGACTGGCATATTCCTAAAGAATGGAATTTGAATGAAGCATACATAATAGACCCTAATGGCGTAAAAAGGTGCAACACAAATGATACGAATCTACATTTGTTGGGTTATTCTACACCGGCATTCGTTGAAGTTGATTTAGAAGAGCTAAAAGAGCATCTTTATACGTTACCGGATCGTCCGCAAACTATTCCTTACTTAACTTCGTATTATCGAGAACGGTGGGGCTTTTGTTTAACTCATGACGAATTTGAGGAATTACCGACTGGTTCCTACAAAATTCATATTGATACAACGCTGGAGCACGGATCACTAACGTATGGTGAGGTTTTAATTCCTGGGGAGAATGAACAAGAAATTTTCATATCTACCTATGTTTGTCATCCCTCGATGGCAAATAATGAGTTATCGGGTCCAGTGATGACGTCAGCTATAGTGCAGTGGCTGCAGTCGCGTGAGAAACTTAATTACAGTTATCGAATAGTTTTTATCCCAGAAACTATTGGATCCATCGCTTACATTAGTCGAAATCTAAATCTACTGAAGGAAAGAGTCGTCGCCGGTTTTAACATCAATTGTGTAGGAGACGAGGGGAAATTTTCTTATTTGCCTAGTCGAGCTGGAGACGGATTATCAGATACCGTTATCAAACATGTTCTTCATCACTTGCAACCAGATTACAACCGATATTCGTTCCTTACTCGGGGAAGTGATGAGCGTCAATATTGCTCTCCAGGTGTCGACTTGAAAGTTGCGTCTTTGATGAAAAGTAAATTTGGAGAATATCCTGAGTATCATACTTCTGATGATAATTTAGAATTTGTTACGCCCAAGGGATTGCAGGGTTGTTTCGAAGCCTACCAATATTGTTTGACACTTATCGAAGAAAATTTTAAGTATTTGGCTGTCAATTTTTGCGAACCCCAGATGGGTAAACGTGGGCTCTACCCAACACTCGGTAGTCCTATAAAACCCGTGGATGTAAAACGAATGATGCATATTCTAGCTTATTGCGATGGTGAAAATGATGTTATTGATATCGCTGAAATTATCGGTTGCCCAGCTTGGGAGTTAGTTCCATTATTCGAAGTTCTTCAAGAAAAAGATCTGATAAGAAAACTTTAAATATGCAAGCGAAGGCAATAGAGTGGAAGCTGCGAAATGCGATTCGATCTAATAGTCGTTGGATTGTTATTCATTCGTCTCTTTTTCATTTACGTATCCAACCAGAAAAGCTATCCACTTTTAAGTGGCAGTTTTTAAAGGCTGTTCGTGCACTAACCGAAGATGGTTACCAAATTGCGTTCCCTTCGTTTACGTTTTCATTTACAAAGACGGGTGTATTCCATGAGAACCTACCGTCAGAAGTAGGTGTGTTATCTGATTGGGTTCTAGATCTGCAGGATGCAAAGAGAACCACTCATCCTATTTACTCTCATGTATTGATTGGAAACAATATCGAAGGAATATTCTCCAGTTCCATCAAGACTTGCTTTGGTGACGATGGCATATATGCATTTTTTGAAGAAAGGAATGCTACGATAATGATGTTGGGTTGTGATTGGTCATACTGTACGCCTTTTCATCGGTTCGAAGAGAAATTTAATGTTCCGTATCGATACCATAAAACGTTCATGTCTTTTGATAAGACTATTTCCACGTCTATGTTTGTGAGAGATGAAAAACTTACTGTAAAAAACGATTTTTCTCTTTGGATTCAAGAAGCGAATAATGAGAGAAAGATTCATAGAATTGAATTTTATGATGGCTTATTGCAAAGCATAGACTTAGATTCTATGGCAACATTATGTTGTAACGCATTGGAAAGTGATAAGTTCGTTTACACCAAGGTGCCGGAGATTCTCAAGTACGAAGTTTCATGTAGAGATGCTATGAATAGCTCCGATAAGCTGAAAATTGCAATACTTTACGAGTCGAATTATGAGCCGCTCGTTGCTGCAATGGCTGATGCTTTTGTTCGACTAATGCCGCATGTGGGTGTGTCTGTTTATGCGAATGATTATGGTCAGATGGCGTCAGATATTCTTACGGAAAAGTTGAATAACGTTAAACCTGATTTTTGTTTCCTTCCTTCCCGCTTGGAAGATATTTTACAAACATCGAACTTGGAACTAACCGACCTTTCGTTGGAGAGCGCTCTTGATAGTTATATTTCTCTGATAAAAAGAGTCTCGGCTAAAGTTAGTCGGTTAGTATTTATTAATTTGTTTCCAGTTAGTGTAAGTAGTGTTAGCACGGGAGCTATAGAACAGGGGGGCAATCATGTTACACAACGGATTGGAAAATTTAATCAATACTTAATTGATAATGTTAGTGATTTAAATAACGTTCGATTATTACCTGCCGAAAGTCTGAAACTTGAATACTTTTACGATTCACGGCTTTGGTTTCTTGGGCGAATTCCTTATTCACCTGATGGGTTTTGTTCATTGGCAGAGAATTATTCGGGCTTGTTAGCCCACGAACTTGGATTCAGTACACGGCTTATCATATTGGATTTGGATAATACGCTTTGGGGTGGGGTTTTAGGAGAGGAAGGAGTCGACGGCATTCATTTAGGGGGAGACTTTCCCGGAAATATTTTCAAGAGCTTTCAACAAACTATTTCAAAGTTGTATGACCGCGGCATTGCACTTGCTATCGTATCGAAAAATGATGAGGATTTGGCGTTGCAGGCCATGGCTGAACATATAGAGATGGTAATTAAGGATAACTATATCTCATCGTATCGAATAAATTGGTCAGAAAAAGCATTAAACATCCGATCGATCGCTGAAGAGATTGGGTTATCTTTACGTAACGTAATGTTTGTTGATGATAATCCGCTAGAGAGAGAAAAAGTTCGCAGAATGCTTCCGGAAGTGAATGTTATTGAGTTGCCTGATGACCCAGCCGGTTATTCGACAGCTCTTTTGTCGTCCCCATTTTTGAAGGCTGCAAGTATTACGAGCGAAGATAAGCGTAGAGCGAAGTTTTATGTTAAGCAACGCAGGGCGAAGCTTGATGCAGTTGAGTTTCAAAATCTGGACGATTACTTCCAGTCTCTTGATATTCAAGTTACCATTGCAGCCGTAAATAAGTCATCGTTTTCCCGAGCAATACAGCTAACGAACAAAACGAATCAATTCAATACGACTACTCGGCGTTTCTCTGAAAAAGAGCTACAGCAGCTGATGTTGGATGAGGATTATCGTGTTTTAACTATAGGTTATCAGGATAACGCAATCGATCCTGAGATAATTGGACTATGTGTGTTGAACTTTAAACAGGCAACTTGTGTGATTGAATTATTTTTGATGTCATGTCGAGTATTAGGGAGGTCCATAGAATCTGCAGTATTAGCATTCGTCGAGAATTATTGTAAGACTAAGCATATTGATATTCTTCAAGGAGAGATTGTTATTACTGAGAGAAACACTCCAGTTCGAGAGATTTATAAGAACCACGGTTTTATGGAAGACAGGGAAAATGTATGGATTAAAGACATAAGAAAGGATGCTGATATGGAAATTTCTCTTAAAGTTCCTAGATGGATAAAAGTCAACATAGTTCAGAATGACTAGAATTTTTAACTTATATTTAACCTATCAGGATACGCAAAATGATGCTTGATAAGCAACTGGGTGATTTTCATGTTAATGATACTTACTCGTTTACAAAGTTGTTCATTGACGAAGACTTTCGTGAGTTCAGTTCATTGTCAGGCGACAGAAACCCGTTGCACCATGATTATGAATATGCAAGTCAGACTGTATACGAAAAACCTATCGTTCCATTGCATTTAGTGGCTTCGCCGTTATCAGCTATCGCCGGTATGATTTTCCCTGGTGTGCGTTCATTATATTTGTCGCATCAACTAAAAGCATTAAACCCTGTTCCATATAATCTAGAGCTAACCTATTCAGCAAAAATTGTCGCCATCGATCAATCAAATCAAATTCTCACGATTAGGACTATCATATTTAATGATCGCTTGGTGTTTGTGGAAGCTGAACAAAAAGTACAAGTTCGCCAAGGACAAGAGAGTGCAACATGTAGTAACGATCTGCTTGATAGCTTTGGGAGTTTTATCAAGCCGGAAAAAACGGTGTTGGTAACAGGTGCTGCAGGAGCTCTTGGAAGTTGTATCGTTCGGGATCTTTCACGCAAGGGTTATAAACTAGTTTTGCAAGTACGTAAAAAAACTTATGAATTTAATGACTTCATAAATAATTTGGGTTCGGATGTTGATGTCATTGAATGTGACTTAAATAATTTAACTAAGGAGCTTATTTCAGCCGAGTTTGAGCGATTAGAATGTAGCCCAACTTATGTAGTGCATTGTGCGAGTTCTCCATTGGGTTCGGAGGCTGCAGATTTATTGCACGTTAATTATCTCTCTATGCGCTACATTACAGAGACTTTGTTACCAACTTGGTTCAGTCAGCAATTTGGTAGATTGGTTTTTATATCTAGTTCGGCTCTTCATTATCATCCTGAAGGATGGGATGATTACTGTGCCGCAAAGGCAGCCGGTGTTAATTACTGCTCAGGGATTAAACATCGGTATCAATCAGTTGGGATATCGACAAATGTTGTAGCTCCGGGGTTAATGGATACATCATTTTCGGAAAAACTTAACATGGATCGTAGTCGTTCGATGCTTCCCGAACAAGTTGCAGAAGAGGTTGTTAGTATCCTTGAAGAAGATACTGGTTTTTATGCCTGGGTTGAGGAAACAGAGACTCGAAGGGGAAATTATGGATTTATATCTAATGCTAATACCCAAATGCAATGGGACTCCCAATCTGCTGCTTTTTTAAGTGATTCAATCCACGGTCAGTCCGAAACTGAGTCAAAAGATTTTTACATAGATATTGATAATAGATTACGAAGTTTAATCGGCAGCCAGTTAAAATTAGACGAAGGAATTAATTGGCTCGATGCTGGAGTGGCTACAACGCCGAAGTGGGACTCACTTAATCATATGTTGTTATTAGTTGAGATAGAACGATGTTTTCAGGTGTCAATTTCTTCTACGGAGATGGATCGAACATCCACTTATCCCAAGCTTCTTGATTTAATTAAAGAAAAGCTCAAGCAATAGTATTAACTATGAAAAATGGAATTAACATTGCTTCCACCGAGTAAATTATTGTGACATCGTCACTATGAACGTTCAAGTTGAACCAAGAGAAATATTTTGGATACTATCTTTCGGGTGTTGGTATGAGTCTTCTAAGAAATTTATTTAGGGCTATAAAACACACCCTGATTCGTTATCCCGAAGTTGAGGCTTCAGGTTTGCATCCTTCTACAGTCCTATTTCTGATTCGAACTACAGCTGATTTCGATCATATGTTGCCCATTGCATATAAGTGTCGCATAAATTGTGCTGAGAAAGAGGTGCTCTTTGTTTGCATGGATGCAGAGTTCAATTTTAGAAACACGCATATGTTTCGTTATCTTGATAGCGAACTTAATTGTCGATGTGTTTACATTGAAGAACTGATCGAGAATCAGAGTTTTTTTCATCGATGCTTTTTCGCAATAACGAATTGGCTTAGATCTTATACGTTTAGAGAATCCCACAATGAAAAATTGCAAAGACTGTTTTTGTGGATGAACAATAGTGCTTTCAAAAACTTACTTTATGATCCACGTTATTACAGTTTTGCGCTCAAGAAGCTAAACGTGAACACTATTTTTATCGATTCTGTAAGAACACGAAGTCATCGCTTTGAATATTATAAAATCTTACCGGCAGCCTGGAAGTTAAGCATAAGAGTGGTGCTTATGGTTCATACTGCGCCATCTATGAAGGAAGTTGTTGAGCCGATTGCAGGTGTAGAGCACGATAACCAAGTCCGGTATTCTTGGGTAGATACTATTCTTGTTCCGTCTTCTGGGCATAAGGATTTCTGGGTGTCGGCCAAAACCCCGGAAAATATGGTACACGTAGTTGGAAATACTCGGTATTCGGAAGAATGGCTGGAAATTTGGGGTGACTATTGTGGTAATAATAAAAACAAAGAATCGACTCAGAATAATAAAATCAATGTCATTCTGATAGAGCCACCATGGTCTAAAATAGTGGAACATAAGTATTTAGATTTAGTTGAAAGACTACTAAATATTCCGTATTTAAATCTTCGTGTTTTACCTCACCCACGCGCGAAAGAAATGTATTTTCTAACAGATAAACACCCCGGAATTATTGAACCAACTAGCACGCCATCATCGAGGATGGTTCAGTGGTGTGACGTTGCTATCTCTGAGTATTCATCTTTGGCATGGGAGTGTCTTGAGCGAAATAAATTTGTACTTGTGTCAAACTTCATTACCAATCGTCAGCCTCCACGTACATCAATTTTTGAGGCTGCGCTCGCAAACAGTTTTAACGATGCCGACAGTATGATCGATAGCATTAGTGTAGGCTACGAAGCAGGGTTCCCTATGCCCCAAGAAAATGCCGCTTATCAACGTTTACGTAAAGAAATAATTTATGGTGGTAGGAGTCAATGTGATGTTCTGTCCCGTTACTTGGAATATATTAATTAGAAGCATGACAAAAAACAGCAATTGAGTTCTGCGATGATAATCCTGGGAAATCTCTGATTAAAACCAAAAAAGTGCGATAGTAGATTCATCGTTAAAATCAGATATTATCATGCGTCAAACGACATTAGCGGAAGACACCTTTGCGAAGTAGAAGAAGCCAACACGCAAAGAGAATTTTTTAGCTCAGATGGATGATGTCATTCCCTGGCAAGAGTTGAGCAAAGTGATTGTGTTACCACCAATGCAAAACTGAGCCACTCACCGGTTGAAAAGTGAGCCACAGCGTTCACACTGATGTTTTTCATAAAGAGGAGCATCATGGTTTCAACGTAAGCGCCGAGTAAAGCCTTAGCTTTACCCACATCTTTTAGAAAAAGCACTGGACTCCAGTTTTTTCTTATGTCAGTATTCCGGTATGAATCAAGAAGTGATACTTCAGGGACGCTGTCTAAA
>CAJQKF010000055.1 GCA_905478855.1 uncultured Gammaproteobacteria bacterium | reverse complement strand
ATCTCGCTCTCGTGTATAGCTATGAATCTTGATCCAGCCTTTGACGCCAAAGACGCCACTGACTCGACCAAGTTCAATCCAATCATTCAACGAGACACTCCCGCTGAGCAATCAGCTTAAGCTTCCGCAGAAACCTTACGAGCGCGCTTAATCAGTGTAGTAACGCTGTCGGAAGGTTGTGCGCCTAATCCCATCCAGTGTTCAACACGACTAATATCAAGTCGTAATTCTTCAGCTGCTCCACTTGCAACCGGATTATAAAAACCCAGACGCTCAATAAACTTGCCGCGAGGGGAACGTCGTTGATCTGCAACGACTATTGAATAGAATGGACGCTTCTTTGAACCGCCACGGGCCATCCTTATGGTTACCATATCTTGTTAAAACCTCTGAAAAATTATCGGAACCGAAAAACCGGCGGATTCTACCATATCAAATACAAAATAAGGTACATGAAAAACGCAGTATTCGATACTTATGACTAAATTTGTAAAAAAATCTTTAATTCACTCATTAAAATGGCATTCTGGGCATACTGCCCCCGCCACCACCAAACTGACCCATCATACGTTTAAGGTTTTTACCTTTGCCCATTTTCTTCATCATTTTCTGCATTTGGGCAAATTGCTTCAATAATCTATTTACATCTTGAATCTGGGTGCCCGAACCACCGGCGATCCGTTTTTTACGGCTACCCTTGATTAGTGCAGGATGTGTGCGCTCCTTTGGAGTCATCGAATTGATGATCGCTACCACCTGCTTAGTTTGCTTGTCGTTAACCTGATTGAGAACTTTATCTGGAATATTTCCCATTCCAGGCAGTTTATCCACCAAACTACTCAGCCCACCCATGTTCTCCATTTCCATCATTTGGTCGCGAAAGTCAGAAAGATCAAATCCCTTGCCTTTTTTAAACTTAGTTGCAAGTTTTTCCGCCTTACCATGGTCAACCTTTCGCTCAATCTCCTCAACAAGAGTAAGAACGTCTCCCATACCCAAGATTCGCGATGCCACACGTTCCGGATGAAATGCCTCAATAGCATCCATGGCTTCGCCAGTTCCCAAAAACTTAATCGGCTTACCGGTAACCTGACGAATAGATAACGCCGCCCCGCCTCGGGCATCGCCATCAGTTTTAGTTAAAATAACGCCCGTTAAGGGTAGCATTTCATCGAATGCGCGCGCACTATTTACCGCATCCTGACCGGTCATACTATCCACGACAAACAAAGTTTCAATCGGGTCAATCGCCTCATGCACCCGTTTCACTTCATTCATCAAATCTTGGTCGACGTGTAAACGACCCGCCGTATCAATAATTAACACATCGGCCGATACTTTCACTGCCTGTTCTTTTGCGGCCTTGGCGATATCAATCGGGTTCTGATCGGTAGAAGAAGGAAAGAAAATTGCGCCAGTTGTTTCGGCTAGTCGTTCCAATTGTTCGATTGCAGCGGGTCGATGTATATCGGTACTTACCACCATCACCTTCTTTTTTTCCCGTTCCATAAGATAACGGGACAATTTTCCTATAGTGGTGGTTTTACCAGCACCTTGCAAACCGGCGACTAAAACAACCGCAGGAGGACGAACAGATAGATTCAACGAATCATTTTCACTGCCCATTAGCTCAACGAGCTCATCCTTAACAACCTTGATTACTGCCTGACCAGGCTGCAGGCTTTCCAGCACATCCTTGCCCACTGCACGTTCTTTTACCCGATTGACAAATTCGCGAACAATGGGCAATGCCACATCGGCTTCTAGCAACGCAATACGCACGTCACGCAAGGCATCCTGAATGTTGTCTTCCGTTAGACGACCACGACCACTTAAATTTTTGAAAGTCTGCTTGAGACGATCACCCAATCGGCTGAACATTGTCTACTCCATAGGTTTAAACTGCAGGATCCCGATAAATCGGCATCCAAGAAATGTTAATCTCGGATTTTACCTCACTGACGTACCGATGCGCGAATGGTTTTACAGGCTTTTAATTTCGTGGCTCTACTCGTACACTTGGCTATTCAAATGAAATACGAAACTTAAACTCCGTGAATATCGTTTTCCTCACTACAATATGGTCGATCTTTACTGCAGGTCTCTATGCTTTAAGTAGCATTACTATTATTAGAACTGCGTTAGATTCAAAGTCATCAGCCATTAAAGCTGGATACCTGCCCGCTGCAATTGGTGCCGGCAGTCATGCACTAATACTTTCTGTCAGTGTATTTTCCAACGACCAAATAAATATAAATCTAGGATTGGCTTTATCATTTGTTGCGTGGATTGTCGTGGTTATGTATTTAATCGGCCTACGTCGCCAACCTGTGGCTACACTTGGCGTAATCTTACTACCTTTTGCCGCATTCGTTGTCATTGTAACCGAGTTTCTGCCCGGCCCGGCAATGACCCTAGACCATGTTAACCCGGTTGCCCTTTCCCATGCCCTGATCGCTATTATGGCTTATGGTCTGCTCTCGCTAGCGCTCTGTCAGGCTATTCTTATCATTATTCAAGAACGACACTTTCGAAATAAAACCGCTGGAACCTTTTTCCACGCCCTGCCCTCGATGGAACAAATGAATTCTATTTTGTTCGGACTTATCATTGCAGGATTTTCGTTACTCACCATTGCACTTGTTTCAGGCAGCTTCTTTACGCAACAAGTTTTCGGTACACCGTTTAAATTTACCCACCACATTGTGTTATCCATCCTCGGATGGTTTGCCTTCGGCACCCTGCTTATTGCCCGTTATGTTTGGGGTTGGCGCGGTCAAGTTGCCGCAATCTGGACAGTTAGCAGTTTCAGTATATTAGTGCTCGCTTACTTTGGAGCTCGCTTTGTAGTCGAGATAATTTTAAATAAATAGACCTCACTGCATAAAACTACTACTCAAAAATTTCCAAAACCGTTAGACTCCACCCTTAAACTTGTGAAAGCGTACCCTTTCTCAGGATTTACCGTTTCTGCAATAAAGAAGTTAAGCGCCCGTAGCTCAGCTGGATAGAGTACCTGGCTTCGAACCAGGTGGTCGGGAGTTCGAATCTCTCCGGGCGCGCCATATATTTCAATTACTTACATAGGTTTTTCATCCCGAACGTAATCAATATTTTTATAATTGTCACGTAAGTTGTCACGTAAGATTATTTTTTAACACGATTGTAGATATTTCTCCGTGTATCCTCAGTCGTTTTACTGAATACCGTCTTAGGGCTACCAGTATATTCTGCCGATACCTTCACATGATTTTCGGCGCACTTACCCTCTACATATAGATGTATCCCGTCAGCATAAGTTGGACTAAATAGTCTGATTGCCTAAGAGACAGTTTTAGTTCATCGTTCACCTTAAGAGGAAACGATGATGACAAACAGTAACAAGTATAAAGATAGCGCCGAGAAGA
>CAJQKF010000054.1 GCA_905478855.1 uncultured Gammaproteobacteria bacterium | reverse complement strand
TTACCAAACGAGGTATTGGTGAAATTAACTTTCGTCGATCCTGAGGCTTTGATAGTGTTTGCCTCTAGGATGCCTTCCCAACTTGAACAGATTAAAGATTGCCGCATTGCTCGTTCTCGCACCCATGATGGTTAGTGTGAAAACTCTGCCCCGTTATATGCATACTGTGATATGTCGTGACTTGCTTCAGGAATCAGTCTTCGATGTGCAACATTGTAGCTACGCAATTTGTTAGTTATGATTTTCCTCAGCTCATCGCCGTCCCATTTAGACTGTAAATACATATCAACCACGCCGCCGATCAACCACCAATACTGCTACCGCATCAGCCGTAAGAAAACAGAGGCCAAATAACCAATAACTACCGGCCTTTTGCGGTATTTTCGGAAAACGAGATGGCTCTTGCCCAACTTTGTGAAATTGTTCAAACTGCTTACATGAATAGTAGAAATCAACAAAAATGAAAATCATTCAACTCGAGGGATACACCGTTAGCCCAAATGAACAACAACTGTATCGTTATACTGGTCAAGACCCACTTACTAGCCGTGCATTTGAGGTTATTCGATTGGTTCTTGAGGATGGATCCGAAGGAGTGGCCGGTTCATCTACGGGATGGTTTGGTGCGCAGAGAGGATTAGTGACAGATCAAATTGAAGATCTGGCAACTCGCGTTCTAGGTAGGGATGTTGCAACACGCACTGATATTACTCGGCAGTTGATATTGGAGTGCGATTCCGTTGTGCCCCAAGCAGAATCTCTACTGGATATTGCAATGTGGGATGCCTGGGGAAAGTCTACGGGGAATGCAATTTGGGAATGCTTAGGTGGGTATCAGTCTTGTATTCCAGCTTATGCCAGCACACAGGCTTTTCTCAATATAGACGAGTATATAGATATCACTCGCAAAGCGATTGCGCTGGGATACCCGGCGATCAAATATCATATGAACTGTGATCTTGATTTTGATTTAGAAATGGTCGCAGCAATACATCGAGAATTCAGTGATAGTGGTATCCGATTTATGGTTGATCTTGAGCAACGTTATGATCTCGACCAATCTATTCGACTCGGCGAGCTTCTATCAACGCTGCCTTACGACTGGATGGAAGCGCCATTGGACGATACTGACTTAGACGCTTATGTAGAGCTCAACAAACGAGTAGATATCGATATCCTCCCCGCTGGGAATACACTAATTGGCATAGAGCATTGGCGAAACGCGCTGAGCATGGGGGCATGGTCACGATTACGGTGCGATGCCAATAATTCGGGTGGTATTACTATAATGATCGATGCAATGGAGTTAGCCAATCAGAGAGGCGTTCCATTGGAAATACAATCTTTTGGATTTACGACTAACCAGGCCCCAAACCTGCAGCTGATGTTAGGTTTGCCCGGCTGTAACTGGTTCGAACAACCCTTCCCGCCGCAGAGCTTTGAGTTTGGTGCGGTTAATCCCATCCACACTGATTCCCAAGGCTTGGTGTGCGCCTCAGTAGGCCACGGTATCGGCCTAGAAATGGACTGGCAAGTTATTTGACAGATGTCTGAAAAACAGTTTACTATTTGCTTGTAATATCAGAAATTCAGTAGCAAAGTTCGTTTCATATTTCTAATCCTTGATGAGGTAACGCAGATGGCTCCCAATGATTTTAAACCACGCTACGAACGTGATGGATATTATTTCCCACTTACTGCATTTGGAGCCGATCAAGCTACTGAATACGGTCGCCGAGTTCAGGAAATTGCCAACAGCAATCACGCTTGTAGGCTAGGTAATCGCGGCCAGATTAACCAACTTCATGTGTTGTGTCCGTTTGTAAACGAAATCATTCGTAGCCCAGCAATCCTCGATGCTGTGGAATCAGTCCTCGGTCCCAACCTATTGGTTTGGGGAACAAGTGTGTTCTTGAAGCCACCGCATTCTTCAGGGTTTGTTTCTTGGCATCAAGATCTCACATACTGGGGGCTTAACAACGAACAAGAAATGTCGGCTTGGGTCGCGTTTGGGTCTGTCAATCAGGAAAATGGTTGTATGCATTTCCTACCCGGCTCCCATAATCTGGGTCAGAAACCGCATCGCGATGTGGTGGATGCGTCTAATATACTGACTCGCGGACAACATGCCGAAGTGGATGTCGATGAATCCCAAACCATTCCGGTAGAGTTGGAGCCAGGCCAGGTTTCGCTGCATCATGGTCATCTTTTACATCGTTCGGGGCCGAACAACACTGATCACCATCGAGTTGGGATGGTGATCAACTATATTTCAACGTCTGTATACCAATCAGTTGCCGATCTAGATTTCGCTATGTTGGTGCGTGGCGTAGATGAGTACCATCACTTCGAAGAGCTGCCCGTCCCCAAGGCAGAATTTGATGAGGACGGGTTTGCGATGCACGATCGCATGATGGCGGCGCATAATAATGTGTTGTATGACGGTGCTCGAAATATGGATTCAGCAGCACCCGTATCGAGGAAATAACAATGGCTGTGATGAAGTACGCCACTCAATTCTATGAACGATCGAACCGTAGGCCGATAGAACAGTTGATCGACCACGTGATTTAGCTAAGGGCCTGACAGTTAAGGAGCCTAGGTTAATCGATACTGACTCTCTTTCAACCCCTTTCTTTTAAAAGTTTGCGAGTCGCAGCTGTAGTTCCATCATTGAAAGATCCAAACCAACGATCCATGGGTAATTCCGTATTTCCGAAATTACAATTGAAATAACGATGATGTAGTTGATGAAAAAACGAAGAAATAACAAACTTCGAGGAGTTGCCGATTAATAATGCCTGATATCCTGAATGGGACGTTGAAGTACCCAGGGTAAGAAAATAGGCATGGAATAACATGTGAATTGGATGGGACGGCACTACTAGATGGATCAATATGGAAGATAAGTATAGTACATGCTCAACTGGGTGCATTGAAAACCCTGACCAAGGGCCAGTGGTAATATTGCGATGGTGAACAGAATGAAAATGCCGATACATTGGTTTCCAGTGAAGAAACCGATGCACCCAGTAAAAATGGAATGAAAACCAAATACCAATTACTGGAAACCAGAGAACGAACCAAATTGGGTTTTCTGCAAACATGACTAACGGGGCATGTCCGTTTGCATAGCTGTACCACAAGAAACATTCATAAGCCGTCCATAAGGTTACACCGCTCGCCAAGGTCCAGAAAATATTATCTCGAACTTGGTGGCCACCGAGAAACTTTGGGTGTTTCTCTGTTGGGGATTTATGCAAGTAACGGAAGGCCTTATCTTGTTTTTGCCAACGGTGTAACCAGAGATGCAAAAAAGTAGTAAGCAAAATCATCATGCCTAGGTTTCGCGCCCACACTGCGCCAATCCAATCAAAGGTAAATTCCGTAGTTTCGCTTAAGGGTGGCTGAACCCAATTCCAAACAACGATAGCTATCAATAAATAGCATGTTAATTCGGTAAGCGGTAGCCAAGCCTGCCCGAACCACCTAACGACCTCTAGTAATTTTGGTTTTGGTTCAAACAGTGGGGAGTATTTTATAGGGATGTCTGGGTGCCAATTCCAGTTTTTACTTGTGCCGGCAGAAGTGCCAATGACTAGTTCATCACGTGTTGTGGAATTGTTCATAAGACTAAGTCGTGTTGTAACCGATTAAGATGCAATGGCTATTGTCGAAGCGCTTTTGATGAACCGAGTACTCCGATGTATTGGTGATCTTAAAATCGTTCTAAGGTATTGCCGCTCATGCTAGTATGATTGTCGCATGGGTGTAAAAGCTTGTCTACTTTTTAAATTTGATCCCCAGACAAAAATTGCCGCAAAATTAAAGCGTATTTCGGTGACACAATACGGAACTATAAAATATATCTGTGTGGCTTCAAAATTTACTTCAGAAAAATTGGGCGCAAAATCTAATGTTCAGTAATTCGAAATCCGTATTGTGTCCCCATAATTATAGATTTTTAAATGTAATCAGGTACTAAATTATGAAATTATTACGTTTTGGAGATAAGGGCGCAGAGAAGCCGGGAATAGTGGACTTGAATGGAAATATTCGTGATTTATCATCCATAGTTAACGATATCGATGGGGGCAGCCTTGGTGCAGCATCTATGCAGAAAATACGTTCACTCAACGTAGAAGATTTACCCTTGGTTGGTGGTAATCCGCGTTTAGGTTCTTGCATCGCGAAACCCGGAAAATTCCTGGCAATAGGGCTAAATTTTTCTGACCACGCTGCAGAGACAAACTCCCCAATTCCGAAGACACCGATAGTGTTTTATAAAGCAGATACGAGCATGTCTGGCCCGAATGACGATGTGGTTCAGCCGAAAAACTCAACCAAGCTCGACTGGGAAATTGAAATTGCCGTCGTGATCGGTGAGCGCCTAAGTTACGCCGACGAGTCCGAGGCAGCACGAGGTATTGCCGGATATTGTGTGGTTAATGATGTTTCGGAGCGGGCGTTCCAGATTGACGAAGGTGGTAGTCAATGGTCTAAGGGTAAGGGTTGCGATAGTTTTGGTCCAACTGGACCATGGTTGGTTACGCCGGATGAATTAGCTGATGTGCAGAACCTCGGTATGTGGTTAGATGTAAACGGCGAACGGATGCAAACGGGTAATACCAGTACTATGATCTTTGGCTGCAGCTTTTTGGTCAGTTACCTGAGCCAGTTCATGACGCTTATGCCCGGGGATATTATAACCACCGGAACACCTCCCGGGGTGGCACTTGGACGAACTCCACATCCATGGCTGAAGCCAGGTGATGTAATAACACTGGGGATCGATGGTCTTGGTTCTCAACGACAGAACGTAGTTGCTCTAGGTTGATAGTTACGTTTAACTTTACTGGATGATGCCTTCAAGCGCATAAAATGAAAGACCCAAAATAACGATGTTTGCTCCATATGAACTGGTCAGGTGAAATTGCTGAAGCAGCGGTAAGCCTTTACCGGCAGGCACGGGTGAAGCAACTAATGGAAGAGTCTGATATAGCTGCAACTTTAGTCTTTGACCTGGTAAATATACGTTATGCACCTCAATGGAAGAGGTTCGAGCGTTTAAGCGGTCGCTAGAAAGCTGCGAAGCAAGTGTCGGTATTTTACGTAATACTGTGGTTCCCGGTATGAGTGAACAGGATGCGTTAACAATATTGTTAAAGGAAAGTATATGCAGAGGCGGTGAGTATCCAGAAACACGATTGCTAACTTCTGGTCCTCGAACCAATCCTTGGTTTCAGGAAACCAACGATCGTGTTATTAATAATGGAGATTTATTGTCGTTTGATACTGACTTGATTGGTCCGATGGGTTTGTATAATGATATGTCCAGGAGTTGGGTGGTAGGAGATGCTAAGCCAACTGATCAGCAGCGTCGACTGTATGAGATTTGACGAAATGAATTGGAACGGAATATCTCTTTATTGCAGCCAGGGATGCGTTTTCTAGAATTTGCAGAACAGGCTTATGTGTTGTGTTGCCTGACGAATGTATTGCCAATCGCTATGCCGATGTGGGGCATGGCCGAGGATGGTTATGCATGAGTAGCTACTAGGAAATATCAATTTTGATGTCAACAGATAGTCGATAGGGTGGCTTTTATATTAGAGGTTTATAACTAATTGCAAGAAATTTTCAACCAGCAGGTCGCCCTTATCCATATTATGGTAGTTATGCATCAATTCAGGGTTGCTATAACGCCATACTGTTCCCAGTGTTTCGCGACTTCCCTCAGGATGAAACTGAGTGGAATAACAGTGATTTCCAAAGTCCAATGCTGCAATCGGCACCTTACTGCTTGCGGCTAACAGTGTGCTACCCTTCGGAACCTCGATAACGTGTTCGTTGTTGGCATAATGGAAACTGTCATTGGATTGAATGCCTTGCATAATAGGGCATTTTTCTCCAGCTGCAGTTAGCTCGATTGGAAATGTTCCGGCAAATGGTCCGTTTGTTAAAAGTTGGACATCGCTGCCATCGATATTTGCCATGAGCTGATGCGACCCGCAAATGCCGAGGATAGGAACTTCGTGTTGACGCATTTGTGGTATCCATTTACGCATTTTTTGTTGCCAATGAGTATGATCGTGCACCGAATTATAACTCCCGGCTAAAACCAGGCCGTCGACATCGTTTACGGTTGGCAATGGTTCATCGATGCAAACGTTGTGGGTCTTTATCGATATGCCGGAAACATGAGCAAACCGTTTGGTAAACCAAAGTCCTTCATCGTCTTTATCTTCAAGATGCGCATACACCGATGCATCATAGCTTCCGGGTATTCCCATCATTTCTATAAATGCTATTCGTTTAGTAGGCTTTATGTTGGAACTCATAATATATATTCAAACCAGTGTTTATTCTCAAACAGCTTATAAGATTACAGGTATGAATATAAACTACATAAGAAAAATTCGAAACACGTCGCAGTTTCGTAATGGGGTAGTCTTCAATCTGTAAAAAATAGAATGTATTTTCCGATATAGTTTTCAGCATCGAACTAACTAGAGTACTCGTACATGGCACCGGACGAAGTATTACGCCACCCGAATACACGACTATCGTCTGAACAACGACAATTGTTCTACGAACAAGGGTATTTGTTGTTGCCTGAAGAGGTAGGTGAGAACTATCTATCTGAGCTAAACGCTTCAGTAAGTAAGGTAATTGATCTAAGTCGAGATAAGGCTAAATCGGATCACCAGTTTGATCTTGAGCCAGGACACAGTAAGGATAGCCCTCGCTTGCGCAGGGTTGCCTATGTGGACGACTTGGACGATGTGTTTTGGCAACTATGTTGTAATTCTATTGTCACTGATATTGCTGTCGATATTCTTGGTCCCAATGTGCGTTTCAGAGATTTATTTATTAATTTTAAATGGGCGGGTGGTGGCGCTAGCGTTAAGTGGCATCAGGATATAGCGTTTTATCCACACACCAATTTGGGAACATGTCAGTTCTTATTGGCACTTGAAGATGTAAGGATTGATCAAGGACCTTTACAGGTTATACCGGGGAGCCATAAAGGACAAATATATGAGCATTATGACAATAACGGGGTTTGGACCGGCGCCTTATCGGAATCGGATCTTCATAGGGCCGGTATCGAACAGGCGCAGGCATTAACCGGAAATGCTGGATCTTTGTCGGTACACCATAGTGTATTGGTTCATGGCTCGGATCAAAATTTGAGTGATAGAGGTCGCCCTATGTTGGTGATTACTTATAGTGCGGCGGATGCGATACCCTATACTGCGGCACCCTATCCCAGCACGCACTATGGGAAACTGGTACGCGGTGTTCAACCACGGTTTGCTCACCACGAGGCAATAAAAATGCCACTGCCTCCAGATTGGTCCGGAGGATATACCTCGATTTTTTCACACCAGCATGATAAATAAAAACACTAACTAGAGCAGCTCAAACGTAAATTTTATTGCATGCTATTTCGTTGATAGCATGCCAATGTCGCTGTTTAGCAGGATCGTTGTAAATAATGAACGTTATAGAAAAATCAGGAGATTTTATAAATGCCAGCACCATTCAGTAAAGAGGAGTACCAGGTACGGCTGAGCCTAGTCCGAAAAAGTATGATCAAACACGATCTGGATGCATTGCTTATTGGTGACCCGGCAAACATGAATTGGCTCACGGGATTCGATGCGTGGTCGTTTTATGTCCCACAAGTTATGCTGGTTCAACACGATCAGGATCCCATATGGATGGGAAGAAAAATGGATGCCGGGGCGGTTCGTTTGACTACACATCTGGATCAAACATCAGTAATGCCTTATGGGGAAGATTTTGTGCAGCGTGCGGGTGTTCATCCTATGGAAGTTGTTGCTGGTTATTTGTGTGATCTTTCTCTGCACGGCAAGCGCATTGGCTATGAGAGTGATACCTATTTTTTCTCGCCTAAGTCATTGATTTGTTTGCAAAAAGGGATTCCAGAAGCTCACTGGATAGATGCTGATCTATTAGTGAACTGGTGCCGAGTGGTTAAAAGCAATGATGAAATACGCGTGATGCGTGAGGCTGCCCGCCTGGTAGAAGGCGCTATGACGGTGGCTTACAACGAGATTGCTCCCGGTGTTCGACAGTGTGATCTTATGTCCAAAATCGTTGCAGCCCAAGTGGGAGGTAATGAGAAGTTTGGCGGTGATCTAACCGCTCTATCACCTTTAATTCTTGCCGGAGAAGCGGCAACAACGGCTCATCCAATGTGGACCGATGAGCGATTTGTTGAAGGTCAAACTGTGGCTTTAGAGCTTGGCGGCACTCGGCACCGATATAATGCGGGCCTTGCTCGAACTGTACAACTTGGCAAAGGACCGCAAGCGGTGTTTGATACGGCCGATGCCGTGCAGGAAGGACTACTTGCGGTGTTGGATACGATGAAGCCCGGTGCACTTGCAGGTGATGTACATCGATCGTGGCAAAATGTGCTTGATAAGTATGGTTTGGTAAAAGAGAGTCGAATTGGATACAGTATTGGCGTTGGCTATTCACCCGATTGGGGTGAGCATACGGTAAGCCTGCGTGCAGATGAGCAAACTGTTTTAGAGCAAAATATGGTCATTCATGTGATGTTGGGTATGTGGCTAGATGATTGGGGTATGGAGTTGAGTGAAACGGTTGCGATAACGGAGAGCGGAACTGAGTGTCTTACCCGCTTCTCACGTGATGTTCATGTTATTCACTAAATGAGTGTAAGTTATGAGTAATCCTTTTGCCGAACTTGATTCCTATTCTTTAGGGTCGGATAACAGTATTCCTAGTGAGGCGATAGCGAGTCTTAATACAGACGGTGTTGTATGTTTACGAAACGTATTCGGGCCATACTGGCTGGCAACTTTGGAGCGTGGCATCGAATCGGCTTTAAACGGTGCGAGTACTGATCTTGATATCGTTAAAAGAGATACTGACAAAGGTTCTTTCTCTTTTAGTTCCGGCGCATGGGCGCAGGTCGAGGAATTTCGTAAGGTTATTTTCGAGTCCCATTTTGCAGATATCGGTTGGTCATTACTTCAATCGCGACGTTTGACATTGTTCTATGATTTTTTATTAATTAAGCAGCCCTTTAGTTCAAGTGCAGCAACACCTTGGCATCAGGATCACTCCTACTATCCTCTGGATGGTGTTGATGTTATTAATTGCTGGGTTGCTCTCGATGATATTCCATATGAATCTGCATTACGCTTTCAGAAAGGCTCTCATCTAGAAGGGCAGTTGTATCGAGCTGTTGATTTTGAAAACCCGAATAATGCTTATCGGCATGCTAGGGAGCACTTACCATTAATTCCCGGTGAGTCGGAACAGGGCACAATTTTAACTACCGAGTTAAAAGCAGGTGATATGTTGGCGTGGAAATCTTATACGGTGCATAGCGCGCCCGGAAATTCATTAGACCAACGTCGCGCAGCGTTTTCAGTAAACTGGTTGGGGGATGATGTGGTATTTAACGGCGCGGCCTCGCTAGAAACGTACCGACATGAAAGTCAAGTGATAGGGCAACGGATTGCGTGTGATAAATTCCCTATCGTTAGGGAATAGTATTTTCTAAGGTTGTTCTGTGATTATTAGCATCACGAGCAATGCTTTGTCGTTCGTAATGAATGGCACAGACTTTTTAATAAATGTAGTTTTTTCCTGTAAAAGCTATTAATTCGCGACAGTTATGGATAGGTCTTCTCTAGCTATATTGACCAGTTTACAAGAGCGAAATACATTTGGCCCTTGGTTAATAGCATGACATAAGTTGGATGCCCGCTTATTTTCGGTAGATACTTCCATTAGTCGAGGTCAAGTTGCATGAGTAGGTTAGGCGTATGGGATTTCAGCAATAGGTTATCTGTTTTTCAGGCTACTATTGTCGTTGCATTTACGGCAGTTTGTTTTGGTACCGTGCCGTTATTTGCGAAAATTTTACTAGACCAAGGTATCGCGTCACCCGCCATAGCATTTTATCGTTATGCCTTAACTACTTTGCTATTTATCCATATATTGCCTTTACGTGGCCCGCTAGCTCGCGAAACACTGTGGGCACTTTTTTCCGGTGGTTGTGTAGGATTAGGTTGGATTAGTTATGTTGAAGCATTAAAAGTCGTTCCGATATCCTCGGTAAGCGTTATATATATGACGTATCCATTATTTACCTTGCTAGCATCCTGGGTGCTGATACGGAATAAGCCTGGGCATCGTTCGCTTATTGCGGGGTTTCTGGTCTTGGTCGCCGCCGTCTTGGCGTTCTTGCCATCAGGTCTATCGGACACAGCGATTGACGCATTGCTAGTCGCCTTTTGTGCGCCGTTAACCTTTGGACTGTCCATCGCTATTTTGACCGACAAGTTGGAGAATCTCGCACCACTGCAGAGAATGGTTGGATTTGCCTCCGGTGCAAGTATAGGTTTGATACCATTGCTCGTACCGCTTGAAATGCATCAATTATTCCCATCTCGAATTGAGGACTGGGGCTATATTGCAATGCTTGCATTACTTACAGCATTTATTCCACAGTTTTTGTATTCAATGTTGGCACCGAGCATCGGGCCGGCTAAATCTGCGATGGCGGGTAGTGTTGAGTTACCGACTATGTTTGTAATTGGAGCGCTTGTATTTTCCGAGCAAATTACCGTGCTGCATATCATTGCAGCCATATTGGTTTTGGCTGCAATATTAATAACACCGGCTATAAGCTCTCATCGACGTATAGCTGATTTTGACGATGCTCCAGACTATTCAGCTATTGCAGATAATAATTTCCCCGACCCAGTCGAAAAGCCGAAAAGCTCAGAAAACCCGGTCTGAGCAGAATATTTTTAGTTATCTAGATGGTTTGATTAAACAGACCTAGTTTAGGTCTTCATTCGTGCTGTGGGATCAGAACTAATTTGCCGGTAAATTTCTTGGATAGAAATACTTCCTGAGCAGCAACAATATCCGTTAATGGAAATATTTGGGCTACAACCGGTTTAATCTCATCTTGTTCGATGTATGAAATTAAATTAGGAAACACCTCGTCGTCTTGAAAAGTGCAGCCAATCAATGTGAGGTCTTTTAGGTATAACGTACGAACATCCAATTCGACTATTGGTCCACCAATAGCGCCGGCGGTAACGTATCGACCGCCTCGTTTTAAAACGTCGAGCAGTGAAGGCCAAGCATTACCGGCAACCAAATCAATAACCACATCGATATTATTACTTCCTATCTCAGCAATAAAGTCTGCATTCCGGTCGACAACCAGATCAGCACCGATAGTAATTAGGTCTTGATGCTTGGCGGCGCTGGCTATAGCAATAACTTTTGCCCCTCGTCGTTTAGCAAGTTGAACCGCGGCGCTGCCAACTCCACCGGATGCACCGGTAATCAGGACGAGTTCAGATCCTACTTTGGCACGGTGTAGCATATTCTCCGCTGTTGAATAAGCACAAGGGATAGAGGCCAATTGGCTGTCGCTCCAATCGCTGTTTACTGTATAAGTTTCAGCAGCCGGTGCTTTTGTATATTGGGCAAAAGCACCATCGCATTCCGATCCAAATGTCCAACATTCATAAGGGCGGTAGTCACAATAATGCCGCATAATCGGTTTAACTAGAACTCTTTCCCCGATCCGGCTTGGATCAATTTTTGCACCCGTCTTAACGATTATTCCGCAACAATCAGCGCCCTGTATACGAGGAAACATCATAGGTACACCGGACCAAGTAGCGTCATCGTCGTCAACTGTTTCAAAACCCTCCTTTCCACCACTATTTGTTTGAGAGGTTACTTTCTTTGAGTACCAACCAATTCGGGTATTAACATCGGTATTGTTTATTCCTGCCGCAGCTACCTTTATTAGAACCTCGTCCGCATGCAGAGTAGGCACATTGATAGCTGTTTTAAGCAATAACTGGTCGGTACCGCCGTGGGCGATAAGTTGGATGCCATTCATTTGATTTGGAATGGTATATGTCATTTTTGCAATCTTTTCTAAAGTCGAATAGCAGGTGATTTGTAAAATTACTGGTACAACTACATATTGCCCAAATTGCTGGCCAAATTCATTTTAGGGCTTACGCACTATGACATCGAGCTCATTTTCATAAATTTTAATCATTGCGCTTTTTGGCTCCGCCCCATGCCCTTCCGCCAAGGTTCTTTCGTAAATCCCTGTCATTGCATTTACTAAGGGTGTTTCTACATTAAACGATTGTGTAATGTCCTTTATATTTGCAATGTCTTTGAACGCTAAGGCCATAGGGTAATCGTAGTCGAATTTACGTTGCATAATGCGTGGTACAAAATGTTCACTGGCAAAACTTCGTGAACTGCCACCTAGTACCAATTCTTCTAAAAGGCTTGGATCAAGACCGGCTTTGACAGCAATAGGTAATACTTCGCACAGGCCGGCTATGTTTATATTGTAGATAATATTATTGATCGCTTTTGTCATTTGACCAGAACCTGCTGTTCCGCAATGCAAGATATCGTTACCCATAAGATCAAGATACGGTTTTACGTCGTTGAAGGTTTCTGGCGGGCCACCAAACATCATTGTTAGAGTTCCATCCCATGATCGCTTCGGCAGTCCCGATACGGGACAATCACAATACTCAACGCCAACACTTTGTGCTCTTAGCGAAAAGGACTGTGCCTTAGAAAAACTAATTGTTGAGGTATCAACTATTATTTTTATATTCGACTGTGAAGATAGTAATCCAGACTCTTTAAATAATAGGTCTTGCACATAGTGTTCATCGGGCAAACAAATAAATACGATTTCACATTTTTCACGTATTGTTTCAATATCTTTTGCGTCTGTTGCACCTAAACTTTCTAGTTGTGTCACTTTTTCGGGGTCGAGATCTAACACCAATAAAGAGACCGCAGATTTTACCAACAGTGCAGCCATGCCAGAGCCCATTTGCCCCAAGCCTATAAACGCAATGCTTTTATTTTTGTTGGTCTTCATAAAGTGTTCCGAATTTATAAGGTTCGTTATGAATCAGATATTCGTGCATGCCATAGAAACCCTTTGCGTTAATGAACTGTATTAACTAGATAATATCAGCGATGTAAACCGACAGTAATTTCGTTCAGAGACGTTCGTTTGTATAAAGCCTAGTAGTAAAAATAGGAAGTCAATCTGAAGTATATGACTTTCTCCAGTAAACGTCGATTAGGGTGGTCATGAGGGTTAGTGCCATTATGTAGGTGCAGTTCTTAATCTATCGTAAAAATTTCGATTGCCTGCGACTAATTTTTGTTGATCACTAGGAAGTTTGTTAAGATCAAGTGCTTCGAATATTGATAAAACTGCACGCAAACTTTCAATTGAATCTATTCAGGCATGGGTCTTGATTGGAAAAATATCCGGTGGAAGTTGTTGTGGCTGATAAGCAAATAGGCGCGAAAAGCATCGTATGAACCAACCAATTATTCGTGTTGTTGATTTAGCATTTGTGCGATACCGCACGAATGACCTTGAAGGCATGGAGCGGTTTCTGAAGGCTTTTGGTATGACAGTCAACACCCGTATAGGTAACACTTTATATATGCGTGGAACGGATTCAGATCAGTATATATACACCACAGAATTGACAAAAACACCCGGATTTATTGGTCCTTCATTTGAAGTGGAGTCGATGACAGACTTAGAGAAAGTTTCCACTTCTTTTGAAAATGCCGGCGACATAGAAAAAATCTCAGGACCGGGTGAAGGCTATAGTGTTGCTATGTTAGATCCTGATGGTTACGACGTTCAGTTTGTTTATGGTATTGATAAATTGCCCTGTCTAAATACGCGCGATGCCCTTAGTTTTAATACCGGAACAAAAAAGGGCCGAACTGGACTTTTTCAAAGACCAACTGCCGGCCCTGCACATGTAAAGCGGGTTGGGCATTTGATACTCCGGGTAGCAGATTTCGATAAATCCATGAGTTTCTACCAGAAATTTGGTTTTACGCTGTCTGATAGTGTTTATGATCCTAAGGATGATTCCCAAACCTTGGTTGCCTTCATGAAATGTAATCGTGGTGCAAAATGGACGGATCATCATACATTAGGTCTGGCACGTCGCACACCGATTGCCGTCGACCACACGGCATTTGAGTGTCTCGACATGGATGATGTGGTTTTAGGTGGCAACTACCTTAAGGCGCAGGGATACCAGAGGGCCTGGGGAGTAGGCCGTCATATACTCGGAAGTCAGATCTTTGATTACTGGCGTGATCCACACGGCTTCAAAATAGAACATTGGACGGATGGTGATTTGGTTAATATGGAGTCGCCGGTAACCCGGGTCCCGGCAGGTGAAGATGGTCCTGGTGCTATCTCTCAGTGGGGTAGCATTTCGGAAGATTATTTGAAAATTTATTCCGAGGCTGTTGAGATAGGTCCTGAAAAATAGCATAGCTAATTTGTAACAGATATTCATTGGATATCAAAATTAAACGGGTTGTAACGAATTTGTTGGATCCAACGTTGTTGCTGAGCAGCTTTTATTATGGCCAAAGGATTATTGCGGTGCAGTAACTTCGTTAAATCTCAGTAGGTAGTCTCAATTCGCTGAGTTTTAACCTTTTTGCTAAATGTGCGACAACATCGTCTTACTTTTGGCGCGTAATAATTGCTTATTGTCATTGGTCAAAACGTATACTGCGGTTCTTGTCTTTTAATCGTAACTCTTGTGGCAATTTGTGATCCATCGTAAAGAAAATATCCCGGTCGGTATTGGCCTCATGCTTTTAACCATGTTTTTTTTCGTTACGTTAGATGCGTTAGCAAAACATCTGATGCAGCATTATTCAGTTGTCCAGGTTATTTGGGCACGTTTTTTCTTTCATATGATTTTTGCGTGTTTAGCCCTTATTGTTATGCAAACTAATATTCGGCAGGAAATCACCAGTAAAAAACCCGGTTTGCAAATTGTCCGCTCGTTGTTGATGTTGTTAACCAATGGTCTATTTTTCATAGCGATACAGACGGTGGAGTTGACTACGGCAACGACTATTATGTTTTTGTCTCCCATCATGATAACCATGCTTGCCATTCCGGTGCTTGGTGAGAAAGTTGGTTTGCGAAGGTGGATCGGTGTGTTTATTGGTTTTTTCGGCGCAATGGTTATTGTAAGACCCGGTGTTATCGAATTCGATTTTGCTATAGTGCTACTACTCGCAGCAACGGTATCCCATGCGCTTTATCAATTGTTTACACGTAAGGTACGGGTGTATGACGATCCGATTACTTCTCTACTTTATACCGGACTTTTAGGGACGGTGGTTATGTCGACTGTCGTACCAATGAAATGGCAAACTCCTACGTTAGAACATTGGCCTTATTTCATACTGTTAGGTTTAACCGGGTGTGTGGGGCATTTTTGCTTGATTACAGCCTTGCGCGTTGCTCCGGCATCCGTGGTATCGCCTTTTGCGTATTCCACCTTAATATGGGCGTCGGGATATAGCTATTTTGTGTTTAATGAAATGCCCCATCACCAAGTATACATCGGCGGTTCTATAATCATTGCTAGCGGTCTATATATCTTGCACCGTGAAACAAAATTGAAGGA
>CAJQKF010000053.1 GCA_905478855.1 uncultured Gammaproteobacteria bacterium | reverse complement strand
CACTAACGCCAGTATATACAACATGGGAATAACGGACCCCAGAAATATTTGGTGTTTAAACGAATAGCTTTGCCGGTACCATGACCATGAGGCAAATAGTCGCTTACTAACCAAAACTGACGACTCAAGCGGATAAGTGAACACATAACGGGAAACGTCTAGCAGTGTGCTCCCTGACGCATTCGCCAGTTTAGGCATCGGTACGGATTCGACACCGTAAATCACGTTGCCGTTTTCAAATTGAGTAAGCAGGCTCTCTTGAGATGCGGTGCGCTCCAGATCGTTAGGTATAAATGTCACGAGCAATGCCACGACGGCAGCGCAGATAACGACTAAGCTAATCCTTACTATGCCCGTATGCTGAAGTATCAAAAATCCGATAAATAGGGGAAGCATGATCAGGCCGTTGGGTCGTGTAAACGCCGTCACTGCGATTACGGGCAACACTATAAACAACCAAACCGGTTTCTTAATGCTGGCAAGACACACCCAACATGAAATGATCACCATTGCGGTAAACAAACTTTTAGTCAGGATAAAGGGTACCCAACGAGCAGCATAATAATTAGCCGCAAACAACAAAACGGTAACGCCAGCCGCGAACGGTGAATGCAGTCGTAAACCGATGTCATACAAACATATAAGAGACATACCCAGAACAATTGTTTGTGCATATGTCAATGCAAGTAATCCGTCAGTCTCCATGCCAAATAAGTACTGTATTCCTGCAACAAACAGCACATAACCCCGGTAATTCGCCGCCTTTCCACTTATGCTGCCGAAATTTAGCCATTCTGTGGCTGCATTTAAGTAACGTAGCGAATCTCCGGCATAGACGGGTGCTTCTGCCAAATAGTGAAGGGATAAAATACTAAATATCAGGCACGCCAAGAACAGTGCCCAATATTTTGTGATGATCTTCACAAGCAATGCTCTACTCGGAGTCGTAACGGACTAGAAGTTATCCTTACGTCGCCGTGCCTCTGCAAACACTTCAACTGCAGGCTGTCCGGCCAATCCAAGTCCTTCAGCAAAGTCGGCGTCCAGTGCACGTAGAAAAGGATTGGTCCGTCTCTCAATACCCATATTAGTAGGAACAGTGGGAATATTATCGTTTCTAAGTTTTATTACATCTTGCATTCGGTTTTGCAGGTCTGCATTGTTAGCGTCAACACTTAGTGCAAATTTAGCATTTGCCATGGTGTACTCATGAGCACAATAAATCTGTGTTTCGTCAGGCCAATTCAGCAACTTACTCAGAGAATTCCACATCATTTCTGCACTGCCCTCAAATAGTCGACCACAACCCATAGCAAATAAGGTATCACCGACAAACGCCATATTCTGCTCACTGGCGTAGAAAACGATATGGCCTGTGGTGTGTCCCGGTGTTTCCAGCACATCAATGCGATGATCACCAAACATAAAGAAATCGCCATCGGCTACCCTAACGTCTATCCCCGGAATGCGATGCGCATCATTAGCCGCCCCGGTAATTTCACAGCCGGTCATTTCCTTTAGAGCAAGATTACCGCCGGCATGATCTGCGTGATGATGAGTGTTAAAAATATGCGTTAGTCGCCAGCCCATCTTATCGAGCTCAGCAAAATAGGCATCCGCATCGGGGGTATCAATGGCGGCCGTTACTTTATGAACGGGATCGTGAATCAAATACCCGTAATTATCGGATAAGCACGCAAACTGGTGAACCTGAAGCTGATTAATCACGTAAAACTCTCCACACTACAAATTATTTCTATGGCTAATTCGAATAGTAAATCGTCGAACTAACGTTAAGATCTCAATAGCCTAATTGTACAGTCAATTACAATAATGCGAACCACCCAAAAACCGACAAACTACTTCGTTGAAATTGCCATTAGGCTGTTTGATTGGCAATTTGATGTCTGGTTTGTCGCTTATTGTGACCAGACGGCAGAAGACCGGATCGCTGCCGACCGGTTTTAGGTGAAAACGATAATCTACCTTTATGTCCACTATTTTCGAAATCTTTCAATAAGCTATCTGTGACGGCTTTTTCTCTATAGCCCAATGCGACCAATGCGAGCAGCAGTAATTCGAATAACCTTGTTAGAGAAATACGATGGGTCTTACCCGAATGCTCATAAAGCCAATCACTCAAGATGAGAAATGATTCAAAAAGTGTTTCAGATGGAAGGAGTTTAAGTGTGCTACCAAATCGACCCGAATTAGCGATTAGATCCCAATAACGCGCAAAACGTTGAATACGTTGCGTGGTAGCAAAATCAACCAGTGAAGTCGATAAGATACTATACGGAGGCAAAGGATCAAAACACAACTGATAGGCCTTCTCATGACGAATAATTGGCGTACCACGCAGTCGTTTCAAAATACCAAGTTGGATTTCATGGGGCCCTAAACTGTGCAACTTGTTAAAACCCCGGCCAAAACTCGCCAAATCTTCGCCAGGCAAGCCGAAAATAAGATCCGCATGCACATGGGCCTGGGTGTTACTCGTAATCCATCCCATATTCTCAATGGTTTTTTGGTCATCCTGCTGCCGACTAATAAGATTCTGCACATCAAAATTAAATGTCTGCACACCAATTTCAAATTGCAACATACCCTCGCGAAACCTTAATAAATATTCCCGCAAGGCGTCTGGTAGCCGATCCGGTATAAGTTCAAAATGTAAGAACAGACTCGGATCTTCTTTCTCCAGAAAATACTCAAGAATTCTGCGTGTAGTAGATAATTTGAGGTTAAATGTTCGATCTACAAATTTAAAATTTCTCAACCCACGGTCGTAGAGAGAATCTAGTGCAATAAGGAATCGATCCAAATCAAAATTCCATGCGGTACGATCCAGAGAAGAAATACAGAATTCGCACTTAAATGGGCAGCCACGAGATGCTTCAACGTAAATCAGACGATTGCGCAAATCTTCGTCGGTATACAAATCGTAAGGCAGACGAAGTTCTTGTAGCTTGGGGTTTACGGCCTGAATAAATTTTTCCGGCGGTGCATCATCATCAAGCAAGCTCCGGCATAAATCCCTAAATGCAAAATCTGCCTGTCCCGCAATGATGTAGTCTGCGTATTGCGCTACATCGGGCAAATCATTAACGAAACCAACCTCCGGACCACCCAGTACAATTTTAGTTAACGGAGAAACCTTTTTTATAACCGCTGCCAGCGCATGGCTTTCCTCGACATTCCAAATATACACGCCCAAGCCCACTATTAACGGCGATACGGATAATAGTTGTTCGGCAATATCTGCGGCTCTTACCTCTAGAGTAAACTCCATTAATTCACAACGATCCTCTAACTCGGCGAGATTTGCCTTTAGATAACGTAATCCAAGAGAAGCATGGTGATACCGCGCGTTAATAGTGGCTAATATAATATCTGTCACGATTCCGCCCCGGCTGATAATCGGTTTAATACATGAGCAACTGCAGCAAAACCAAACGCCGCCGTAACATGAGTGGCTGAGCCCAAGGCTCCTCCGCAATTCAGACCCACACCGCGGTCAATCTTCGATTTATCCGGTGAAATACTGCCATCGCCAATTGAGTACCGCGCCTGTTCGTTCGAAAAAACACAGGGCACATCAAATCGTCTGGATAAGTTTCGGCTAAAACCATGATGACGCCTCAACCGTTTGCGAACTTGGGATAACAACGGATCATGCTCTGAACGCGCTAAATCAGTTACTTTAATAGCCCCAGGATCAATACGTCCACCAGCACCACCAATCGTTATGGCACGCACTTTATTGCGCTTACAACAGGCAATAATAGCGGCTTTTACGCGGAAATTATCTGCGCAATCAATCACGTAATCATACCCTTCAGCGAGCAATTCTCGAGTATTCTCTGCGGTTACAAAGTCGTCAACAAGCTCTAAACTGCAGTGCGGATTGATATCTTCTATTCTGGCTGCCATGGCTTTTATTTTCGCCATACCCAAGGTGCTACTCATTGCATGTAGCTGTCGATTAACGTTAGATTCCGAAACATGGTCCATATCAATTAACGCCATGGCGCCGATGCCACTGCGAGCAAAAGCCTCAACCACCCAGGAACCAACACCACCTATGCCTATGATACAAATACGGGCTTGAGTAAACTGTTGCAAGGCCTGCCGCCCGTACAATCGTGAAATACCGCCAAAGCGGCGCTCAATATCAACATCGTATAGGCAACGGTCAGTTACAGTTTTTGCTGGATTTGTATTCGAAACAGTCATGCAATAATGGTACCATGCGCTGCCCTAATTACTCGCAAAACTGATAAAACACTTCTGCAATGTCCAATATCGCTATCGTACTTGGTTCCTTTCACAAAGCCCAAATAGAAATCATGCTCGAAGAAGCCAGAAAAACGGCATCTGAGCTAGATCTAACTATCGTTGATGAAACCTGGGTACCAGGATCCATGGAAAAGCCACTCGCCCTAAAAAAGCTCTTGATGCGAGACGATATTGATGGCGCCGTCGCACTAGGCATTATCGAAAAAGGCGAGACCAGTCATGGGTTTGTCATGGCACAGGGTGCCATAAATGCAATCATTGCCATGCAAGTCGAACTACTGAAACCTATCGGTGTGGGGATTTTAGGGCCAGATATTCAACCAAGCCAAATCGACAGCCGACTCCGACCTTACGGTCGCGATGCTGTTTGTGCGGTCGCTCACATGCTGAGAAATACGTGAGGGTGTAACATAAAGTTGATTAATTCGACTTGACAACACTACACCCATCTTTTACAAAACCAGATCTTTATCTATCTAATTAATCCGGGGTTTATTTTTCGTGAACATGCCACAGTCTTTTTCCGATCGTGACGGCGTTATCTGGTCAGATGGCGAACTTATTCCTTGGCGTAATGCAACTACGCATATTCTCACCCACTCCTTACACTATGGGTTAGGCGTATTTGAGGGAGTTCGTGCTTATAAAACCGCCCAAGGAACGGCCATCTTTCGTTTACAGGAGCACACTGATCGATTATTCCGTTCGGCACATATTCTCGCCATGGATATGCCGTATGAGAAAGAATTATTAAATAAGGCGCAGGTGGATGTCGTAAGAGGTAATAACCTAGAATCCGGTTATTTGCGACCGCTAGCATACTATGGTTCTGAAGGCATGGGTATTCGCGCCGACATGTTAAAAACACATGTAGCCATAGCCGCTTGGGAATGGGGCGCCTATCTAGGTGAAGAAGGCATGGAAAAGGGCATCAAAATACGCACTTCTTCGTTTACCCGACATCACGTCAATATCACTATGTGTCGCGCAAAAGCGTGCGGTAACTATATTAACTCCATTCTTGCACTACAAGAAGCCATCGCATCCGGCTGCGACGAAGCACTCCTTCTGGATTCTGAAGGTTATGTTATGGAAGGTTCAGGGGAGAATGTATTTGTTGTTCGAGACGGCGTTGTCTACACACCGGATTTAACCTCTGCCCTTGAGGGTATTACTCGCGATACAGTCATGCAACTTCTGGCAGAAATGGATATTCCTTTAAAAGAAAAGCGTATTACCCGGGACGAAGTATACATAGCAGATGAAGTATTCTTTACTGGCACCGCAGCCGAGGTAACCCCAGTACGTGAACTTGATGGACGCAAAATCGGCAATGGCAGCCGAGGCCCAATTACTGAAATGATCCAAACAGCTTATTTCGATTGTGTGGAAGGCCGTTCTGAAAAACACAGCGATTGGCTCACCTATATCTAAACAGGTAAAGTACTATGGCAAAGTCATCCGATAGCCAAGATCCCGATCTGCAGACGCCGAATGCCAGTTTACGGCAAAATGTCAGCAAATCCGATTTACCGCTTCATTGCCCTATGGAGGGTACCAGCACGTGGAATTCCCATCCACGGGTGTATATTCCGATCGAAAAGGAAGGCAATGGACTATGCCCGTATTGTGGCACTTACTACGTGCTAACCGACGCTGAATAACTCTACACCGCGTATTCTGGTTGTCGGCCCATCTTGGGTCGGCGATATGATTATGGCGCAAAGCCTGTTTATGGCTTTAAAACGCCAGCACCCGGAATCTTATCTTGCCGTTCTGGCACCGCCTGCCACCCTGCCGTTAATTAAGCGCATGCCCGAAGTCGATAGCGGTATTGTGGCAAACTTTAAACACAAAAAAATTGATTTTGCCGAGCGTTGGCGTGTAGCAAAAGAGTTACGTAAACAACATTTTGATCAGGCTATTATTTTACCGGGATCAATAAAATCTGCTCTGGCACCCTGGCTGGCGGGAATTTCACGACGCACGGGTTTCCTCGGCGAGAGTCGATATGGACTTATTAACGACGTACGCCCTCTGGATAAAGTTAAATTACCATTAACAGTAAACCGCTTTGTCTACCTTGGCTCTATCGAATCCGAAGCATTTGACACAACCAGTTACCGCTATCCTGAACTGAAAATTTGCCCCTCTGACGTTGCAATAGCTAGAGACAAGTTGAATTTAAATAACTCCATGCCAGTTATTGCACTATGCCCCGGAGCAGAATACGGTCCTGCCAAACAATGGCCGGCGAAACATTTTGCTGCATTAATCGATCAACTAATCGATATTGGTATGCAGTGCTGGCTTTTTGGATCCAATAAGGACACAGAAATAACTGCAAATATTCTGGATCTTCTAAAATCAGACAAGAAGCATTGCATCGACCTTGCTGGCAAAACCAGCCTAACCCAGGCAATCGACCTGATGTCTGCAGCAAAGGCGGTTATCAGTAACGACTCAGGACTTATGCATGTTGCAGCAGCATTAAAGCGACCCGTAGTCGCACTATATGGCTCTTCAAGTCATAAATTTACTCCGCCACTTTCCAATCAGGCAACAATCATTAACCTTGAACTTGAATGCAGTCCCTGCTTTAAACGACAGTGTCCTCTAGGTCATCTCCTTTGTCTAAACGAGTTAACACCACAAATGGTTCGTAATGCATTACAGACAATGCTGTAATCATGATTAAGATTTTGCGATAATCCGGCAAACATTCCCTATTCTAGAATCACAATCTTTTCGATGACATCAACCTACTCCATTTTAGTTACCGGCGGCGCCGGCTACATAGGCTCTCATACCACTCGGGTGCTATGCGACGCAGGTCATAAAGTTGTCGTTCTCGACAATCTATATAGTGGCCACCGTTGGGCTGTTCCACAAGAAGCCGAATTTGTGGAGGGTAATTGTGCTGACCAAGAACTCGTGGAACAGTTGCATCTTGCACACAATTTTGATGCTGTGATTCATTTTGCAGGATATGTTGTCGTCCCCGAGTCTGTTAGTAACCCTGAGAAATACTACGAGAATAATATCGTTTGCACATTGCGACTGATAGAGCAATGCCGCAGATCCAATATAGACAAGTTTGTCTTCTCATCAAGTGCTGCCGTATATGGAATGCCCGGAATGGAGCCGGTTGATGAGAATACATTACCACACCCCCTCAATCCTTACGGTCGCAGCAAGCTAATCAGCGAATGGACACTCGAAGACTTTGCTCGTGCGTCCAAACAAATCGATACACAACCATTTCGTTATATTGCCTTACGCTATTTCAACGTTGCCGGTGCAAGCCTGGACGGCTCAATTGGACAAGCAACGAAAAACGCAACCCATCTAATCAAAGTTGCATGCGAAACTGCAGCTGGCCAACACTCGGCCATGAAAGTTTTTGGCACGGACTATAATACTCCCGACGGAACCTGTATTCGCGACTACATCCATGTTACTGACCTTGCCACAGCGCACTTGAAGGCACTGGAGTATCTAGGAGATGGTGGAGAGTCTACGGTTCTCAACTGTGGCTACGGTCACGGCTATTCTGTCGAAAAAGTTATTCAGACCTGCAAAAGCGTAAGTCAAATTGATTTTACGGTGGATAAATGTGCTCGCCGCCCGGGTGATAGTGCTGCCGTCGTAGCAAATAATTCCAAAATACTGAAAACCCTCGACTGGAAGCCACAGCTGGATAATCTCGAATTAATTTGCGAAAGCGCATGGAATTGGGAAAAAATCCTACAGGCTAAAAAATAATCCAACCGATCGCCTAATTCGAATTACCTGTATCGGCAGTGATAATATGCCCGCATATTAGATACCAACGCGCAATTATGTAACAATCATCCAATCGGACACGAAAAAAATTGGCGTCCACATGTCACCACTTAACGGAAACACGTTACCAACTAAAATGAAACTAGCTTTCTGCCTGTTCAAATATTTTCCGTATAGCGGATTGTCTCGGGACTTTATGCGTATTCTTGAGCAGGCGCGCAATAATGGCCATGAAACGGACGTGTATGTATCTGACTGGCAGGGTCCGAAACCAGACGGTATCCCAATTACAGTTATTCAAACCTATCGGTGGATGAACCATGCACAAAATGCCGCCTATTACCGTCAACTAAAAAAATACCTAAAAAAGAACCAGTACGATGCAGTAATTGGCTTTAATAAAATGCCCGGTATGGATATCTATTACGGTGCCGACTTCTGTTACATAGGTCGCGCAGTACCCCGTTATAGTAGACTTTATCGTCTAACTCCACGATTCCATCACTTTTTTACTTTTGAACGAGCCGTATTCAGTACGCAACGTTCCACTCGTATACTTTCGCTATCTGAACGGGAAAAAGGTGTATACCAACAGTTTTATGGAACACCGGAAAACCGATTTCATATCTTACCACCAACATTAGATGCACATCGCCGGGTACCGTCCAACCCCCAGAAAGTGCGCAATGAAATGAGGGCCGAGTTCGGCATTAGGGATGACCAATTTTTATTGTTGTTCGTTGGCTCCGGATTTAAAACCAAAGGACTTGATCGTGCAATCCAGGCGCTATCTGCGCTTCCAAAACACATGCGCAAACGCGCAGAATTAATAATTGTGGGTCAAGATAGCGAGGCATTCTATCAACGTCTTGCTAAAAAACTAAAAATACAAACCCAGATTCGATTTCTTGGAGGACGCTCAGACATACCAGAAATACTCGCTGCAGGCGATCTACTGCTCCATCCAGCATATAGTGAGAATACCGGCACTATACTGCTCGAGGCGCTCACTGCAGGTCTACCCGTTTTAACTACAGATGTATGTGGATACGCCCATCATATTAAAGATGCGAGAGCAGGCATGGTACTGCGTTCCCCGTTCAACCAAGAAACACTCGATTGCCGATTAGAGGAAATGCTCAATACGACTCTACACGATCAATGGAGTGAAAATGGTCGTCGTTATGCTGCGAATCCAGATCTGTATAAAATGCCAGAAACAGCGGTTCATTTAATTGAACAATGGTGCGAAAGCAAACAGACAACAACGACAACACCTGTTGAATCTACCGACGACATCAGCTTGTATGTTCGCGATGATTTTAAACACGGATTAACAGTAGAACCGACTTTCGACAACTTGATGTCGATAACCGGGGAAGTTTTCCGTGAAGCTCCCGGCCGCAGAACCGTAAGACTTACACAGGACGGTCGCGGGTTTTTTCTAAAAACCCATACGGGAGTTGGCTGGCAGGAGATAATGAAAAACCTGCTGTATTTCCGTTTACCGGTGCTTGGCGCCATGAACGAATGGCACGGTGTTCATCATTTACAACGCCTTGGGATCGACACACTTCGCATAGCTGGATATAGCACCACCCGTGGCAACCCTGCAACACGTCGATCATTTATCGTTACTGATGAAATTGCCAATAGCATTAGTTTAGAAGACTTTTGCGCGCGTTGGACAGATGATCAGCCACTCAGCAAAGAGGAGATACGATTCAAACGTTGGTTAATTATGCGACTGGCACAAATATCTCGCGACATGCACAATAGCGGTGCTAATCACCGAGATTTTTATCTCTGTCATTTTTTACTGCAACGAAGCAATAATTGTGAGTCCTTATCTGTTGAGCACAGTAATCTGTTTCTTATAGACTTGCATCGCATGCAGATACGTCGACGCACACCAACGCGGTGGGCAGTAAAAGATATATCCGGTTTGCGCTACTCCAGCATGGATCTTGGCCTAAGTAAAAAGGATATCTTTCGTTTTATGCGTATTTATCGCTCGAAACCGCTGCGTCAAATTTTAGGTAAGGAAAATTTCTTCTGGCGTCGCGTGGAGTCACGGGCGCAAAACCTCTATAAAGCCGAAAATAGACGCGCAATGCTGGGAGCACCGCCTAAACCCGCCGTACAACGGAGTGTCCGTCCCAGATCTATTCAGTGAGCCTTACGTCGAAAAAAACTGTCGAATTAACGTTATTCGGCGCCTATAACCGTAATGATTTTAGTTTATGCGATGAGCAGACGATTCTTACACGCACAGGGCTGCGACATCACTTTCATTTTCGAAGCAAATATGACTCTCCAGGTATGCGACGACTGTTACTGGACATTGATCGTGTAGTCGAAGCTGATGGGTTTGACGTACTCAAACACGATGCCACAACCACGGTTGGCGTTACATCTCGTGATGGCCGAAAACTGGTTATTAAGCGCTACAACACTAAAAATAATTGGCATTTTTTACGTCGTGCTTTACGCCGTTCCCGCGCCCAAAACTGTTTTGAGTTCGCCCTCGAGCTACTGAAAATCGGTGTTGCTACAACGCCACCCGTTGCCTATATCGAGGCACGTATGGGTCCACTTAAGGGACGATCTTGGTATATCTCCGAATTTGTTGATGGACCGGTATGCCTGGATTACATTAATCACGTGGCTTCTCCAAAGGAAACCGCCGAAATAGCTGCACGACTGGAACGCTCTTTTATGAAATTGGCAAAAGAGAAAATTACCCACGGTGATATGAAAGCGACCAATTACATATTACGAAACAATCGTGAACCCGTGCTTCTTGATTTGGATTCAATGACACGTCATTCAAGCGATGCTCGTTATAAAGCCGCTCATCTCAAGGATCGCAAACGATTCATGAAGAACTGGCAACTCAGACCCGACATTACTGCATGCTTTAGTCGAGTGGAGTGGTGATTACTATCACATCGAGCGCGCATGAATATCGATATATACTGTCAGACAATTAAACACTGTTATACCTTTATAGCGACTGAAAAAAATATCAAGTTCGGGTAAAGTATTAACACTAAAAACATTAGAAACAACCTTATGCAAACTGCTGTTCTCTACGACCCGCGCTATCTGACCCACGAAACAGGAACAGGTCATCCAGAACGACCTGCCCGTCTTTCTAATGCCATTGCACATTTGGAACGGCAACGTTGGTTTAGTAGACTGGAACGTGTTGACCCGGTTTTTTGTGACCGCCGCTGGATCGAAACCATACATAGTTCAGACTATATTGATCGTGCACAAATCGCCTGCAGTAGCGGCCAAGGCTATATCGATACGCCAGACGTAGCGGTAAGTAGCTCATCATTTGAAATAGCCATGTTAGCAAGTGGCGGTGCGCTAGCCATTGCAGATAGTGTTATGCAGGGTTCAGTTAAAAATGGTTTTGCCATGATTCGTCCTCCGGGGCATCACGCCGAGCATGATACAGCACTTGGTTTCTGCCTATTTAATAACGTTGCTGTAACTGCTCGATACCTACAGCAATATCATCATCTAGATAAAATTCTCATTCTCGATTGGGATGTACATCATGGCAACGGAACACAACACAGTTTTGAACAAGACCCTTCTGTGTTCTACATGAGCCTACATCAATATCCCCATTATCCCGGCACGGGGTCGTATTCCGAAACCGGAACGGGGGCTGGGAAAGGTGCAACACTCAACTGTCCAATGTCTTCTGGCTTTGGTGATGCAGAATACCGTCAAGCCTTTGAAGAAATTATATTGCCTGCAGCGCGGGCATTTAAGCCAGATGCTGTACTACTTTCTGCGGGTTTTGACGCGCATACGGCTGACCCACTCGGCAACATAAATTTATCTACTGACTTTTATCGTTGGATGACCACCGAAATGATGGGTATTGCAGAACAGTATTCCAATGGACGACTGATATCCATGCTCGAAGGTGGCTATGATCTAAATGCACTTGCAAACTGCATAGCCGCCCATGTGGAAACACTAAACTCATAACACATCAACCTGATAAGCGCTTAGGCCTTGTATAACTTATATAAGGCTGCATGATCGAGATCAGCGTCGCCACTGGCAATTAAGCGATCATATTGATCTCTGCAAAGTTCCGTTGTAGGCAACTCTAGGCCGAGTGATTCAGCAAGCTCTAGAGCCTGTTGTAAATCTTTACGTTGGGTAGTGCAACGCGCACCAAGAGGATATTCCTGCCGAACCATTCGCTCACCGTGAACCTGCAGAATTCTTGATGTAGCAAATCCACCGTCCAATGCTTGCCTAACCCGCGCAGGGTCTGCTCCTGCAGCGGCGGCCAATGCCAGGCCTTCAGCAACAGCTCCTATGGTTAATCCCACTATTACCTGATTTGCCGCTTTGGCAATCTGCCCACTTCCGCTATCACCAACATGAGTAATTTTACCACCCAGTATTTCAAGTAACGGCAAAGCGTCGTTGAAAGTCTCTGCCGGGCCACCGGCCATAATGCTTAAACTTCCATTCTCGGCTCCAATTACTCCACCCGATACTGGCGCATCAACATACTTACCACCGACACTAATAACATCCGCAGCCATAGCTTTTGTATTGATTACTGCAGTAGTACCCATATCAATAACTAAAGTATCCGGTGAAAGAACCTCCAGTACGCCAGCGGGACCCCGCATAATCGCCTCGACAACCGGCGTATTGGCTAGCATCAGGATTACCGTATCAACACTGGCCACCAATGAAGCAATAGAGTCGGCTAATTTGGCACCGTCAGATAATAATGATTCGGCCTTCTCCGGGGTTCTATTCCAAACCGTTAATTTAATTCCAGCATCCAGTAAACGTTTAGCCATGGGTAAACCCATTAACCCTAAACCAATCATCCCAACCGCTTGTTTTTTTTGCATAACTAAAGCCTATTATTTTTCTGTTTCTGCACTTTTCTACGAACACGGATTAACATAGCAACAATCGCCCTATATGTCATCCGTCGATCGTTCACATTGCTATACTGCAGCCATGCTAGCTATAGAAAAAATTGACCCCGCGGTTCTGCATAAAATATGCCGACACTTGAATACTCATATCTCAAGTTTGGTTATTCAAAAAATAGCGACAAGTGGCAACGAAGTCTATCAGCTCCGCGTCGGCAACAATTCCTATGCGTTGCATAAAGCCTGCAGAAATCGATTTATTTCGATTCAAGCGCAAATTCATAACGTAGAAATCGCCTATAACAACGGATTATCGCCTAAGTGTGTCTGGCATGATGGTAAACACCACATGCTTACCGAATGGGTAATGAGCCCGCCGGCAGCCCTTGAACCTCAGAGTAAGTTTTCAATTAATGATTCCGTATTAGACATGTTAGTTAAGCTTCATAGCACTACTCAACCGTTTAGAAATACATTTAATGCAAGCTACGGACTGAACTGGAACCTACGCCAGATTGGGAAAAAACCAAAGTACTTACAGAGGCTAGTTAGTAAGGCAAAGCAATTTTTAGGCGATTACCCCAACTCGGATTGGGTAAATTGTCACGGTGATTTAGTTTCCCAAAACGTACTATTCGACCTATCAAAAAAGCCAATTCTCATTGATTGGGAGTTCTCACATAGAAACACCGCCTACTGGGACATTGCCACCCTGATCAACGATATCAAAACTACTACGAGTGAAAGTGACGACATCCTAAGGCGCTACACGGAATTGCGTAACCGACACCAATCTGAAAGCAACTTTATCCCAGATATACTATTGCTTAATGGATATCGTGGCGTGCTAGCTCTCATTAGCGGTATATGGTTTGGCTTGCAGAATCAAAAAACTATTGCCCAATCAGATGAACAGGGAAATTATTTACTCTCTCTAGCAACTACTCTATTAGACTAAGCATTCCTTCTGGACGTAGAAATATACCTTGGTACTCTCGTCGGGGGTATCCAAACATGGAGCCGACAACATCTAAAATTGACTACTTTAAGAAGTAAGATGCCTGCACATCGCCGAAAGCACAAGCGTAATTTTCATATTCGCACCCTGGCCTAGTAGTCAGCATAAATCCAATAAGCACCATGATGGAAACACAGGATTTCATCAGTTAATTTCAGATTAGATTCTTGATAAGATAAAACCTATGAACCTGCCTTCCATATTTCAAAATACTAGCAAATACTTATTCATCATCGTATTTATTCTGCTGCATTATTTTATCTTGAATAATCTAGCACTGCTGTCTAAAGACATGGTTTATGGGGGTGCTACTGCTGTTGATCTTAATCCATCGCCGCTCTATGGTTTTATGAGAGTGCCGGCCAATGGTTTAACACTAAAACACAAGACTGTAGACAGATTAGCAGCTGACTTCGGGCAAATTTACTTCCCTTCTCAGCATATGCCCAGCCTATCTTCTGGCTATGAAAACCCTTCACAGAATCAATTAGACCCCTGGGGAAGAGCCTCGAGATACGCGCCCTTACTTCATGCTATTTGTTCGATCAGCCTCTGCGAACTAAAATATGGGTACGCGAGTCTGCTACACGTTCTGGGACAGCTACTACTATTTTATCTAACCCTTTTTTACGTTTTTAAAAAACTGCAGATAGAAAAAGGATTTTTTCCAGCGCTTTTACTTGTAAATATTTGTATTTTTTTAGCACCAGCAGGCTTATCGTGGTTCGAGCGGGGCCAATTTTCTCTCTATGTCGCCATGAGCTATTTATGGCTCATGTTAGGGCTAATTCGACATAATAAATTTTACATATTTCTATCCGCTTTATTTGCTTACATTAAATGGACCTCATTTCCAATGATGTTTTTGGTTTCAATGGTTTGGCTATTGAATTCAAAACATCTTAAGGAACTAAAGAGTAATGTAATCCTGATAATAGTATTTCCACTAACCATAATCAGTCTGTTTGTCTTCCATCTAGAGTTGGGTATTGTCTTTATAGAAGGACTGTTTGAACAAGAACTTACCGCGTCTCCGGCCGGACCCAGTTTAATGAGGATATTCCCTGTACTTTTTGTTAAAGCTTTACCCTTTCTATTAATTATTGTCGGTTATGTGAATATTTGGAGATATGAAAACCAGTTCAATAACCTGATTCCGTACATTATCGGCTCAGGCATCGTATTAAACATCTATCCAACACTTGCCTACGAATATGGTGTGATTAACCTGCTTTGTTTCATTCCATTGGTTATGTATTGGGCCAAGCCACTAAAAAGAGACGGCCAATTTATAGGATACGCAGTCGAATATTTGTTTTATGTCTTCCTCCTACTAGCTTCTTTTTCAAAAAATATTAGAGAATACTATGACTCGTATTCAATCATTGCCTACGGGTACATAATATTCGCAACGCTCATAACGTTAATCCCAGTTTTCTTTTCATCCACCGTAAACAGAAAAATAAACGCTCCAATTCACATATAGATAGCAGGCGCCTATCTGGTAACCAAGCAAAATATTGGTAATACATGCACTGGTACTGTAGAGAATAAAATAGTCAAAATATGCGCGTCATCACGGGCAAAGGCGTAAATCAAGAAGCTCTTTGCCAAAGCAAGTGCCGATCAACCCGATCACTACAGTATTGTCAAGCAAGGGCAATGATGCTCGATTCTTCATCCATTGAGCCTCTACCTAACTAAGTGAGGATGCGTTAAATACGAATGCCGTGAGATCCCGTGCGGCTTGTTCATATGGCATAAATCAGATTGATATTAGCAAAGCAATATCCTACCCCGTCGACAACATTAACCCTAGTGATTAGCTAAAGTTGATTTACCTTGTATAAGTGATCATGTAAGTTGAAGCTATGAATGAAAACGAAACGACAAAGCTGGAACAGGAAACACTAGCCTATCAATCTCTGGATCCTGATCAAATTCTATCGGCGATAGAGACACAAGGTTATCTAACAGACGGTCGTCTGCTGGCTTTAAACAGCTATGAAAATCGTGTTTATCGTGTTGGCCTTGAAGAAGCACCGGCCATTGTGGTTAAGTTCTATAGACCCTTTCGCTGGACTAATGAGGCAATTTTAGAAGAACACCAGTTTGCACAGGAACTGGCAGATGCTGAAATCCCTGTGATTCCCCCGTTACAAAACGACCAAGGAGAAACGCTACATACAGTAGGTTTTTTCCGCTTTGCGGTATTCGAAAACCACGGTGGCCGCCCACCGGAGCTTGATAATGGAGACCACCTTAATCAACTAGGTCGGTTTCTCGGCCGCATTCATAATGTTGGTGCGAGTCGAACATTTAATAATCGTCCCGATCATAGCATTCAGGATTTCGCTGGCGACGCCTGGATGTATGTTTTAGAACATGGCTTTATTCCCCGTGATCTTGAGCTCGCCTACCGCTCACTGTGTGAAGATTTAATGCAACGAATCAAATGGTGCTTCGAACGATGCGGCGACACCACAATGATTCGTCTGCATGGCGACTGTCATCCCGGCAATATTCTATGGACACCCGACGGACCTCACATTGTGGACCTAGACGACACACGTACGGGCCCTGCGATGCAAGATCTTTGGATGTTTCTTTCCGGTGATCGTGTCGAACGCACATGGGCGCTCAGTGAACTGTTGGACGGATATAAAGAGTTTCGAGATTTTCCGGCAAATGAACTGCACCTTATCGAAGCTTTACGAACCATGCGTATGATTTACTATCATGGCTGGCTAGCAAAACGATGGAAGGATCCTGCATTCCCCCATTCTTTTCCATGGTTCAATACCCAGCGTAACTGGGAACAACATATTCTGGACCTTCGAGAACAAGCATCGATGATGGATGAAGAACCTTTACATTTATTCGGATAAATTATTAGAACCCAGCTATAAGAATCAAAGATTTCAACTTACGAATTAAGTAAACTGAGTATATCGAAAAATCTGTTTTGAAAGTAAATCCGCCATGACTCTAACATTCTCTTTTTGCATCAACTTTTTTCTCGGACTTGTCGCTTTATGGCCATTGTTGCTAGGGCCTGTATTGATAGTCATTACGCTTGGACAAGTGGTAAGTAAAAAGGAAGGCTGGAGTCGTTTTGATGGTGTTTACTGGTCAATGATAACCGCAACCACAGTGGGATATGGTGATTTTAGGCCAACAACACGACTCACGAAATTTCTTTCGCTTATGATCGCCTTTACCGGACTGATATTCACCGGGATACTGGTTGCCATAGCAGTATACGCGGCAAGTCTGGCACTAGAGGCGAATAAAGTAAACTAGATTGTGTTTTCTTTGGCCATCTGAATTACAAATTAATTAGAAATTTTTGTTCACCCCAAGAAACAATAAAATAGTACTTGGAAGAACGAGGAATCGCGTTTTACGTTAATGGCGCATACGGGAATTCTATAAAAGCTTTTACAGAATTCCCGTTCCAATACTCCAGACCTCGTTTATATCAAGCGTTGACCCACCACGGCTTAATCGACCATAAGCAAGCAACAACGCTTATCAAAGAATTAAATGTGATTAATCCAGAGCCAATGGCAAGTAAATTCATGCTAAGCGAGTCCTCAGATTTCTATCGCACCCAGATTCAAACCATGCTCTAACGCACAGTCCTTGGCCTCTCTATATCCTGCATCTGCATGACGCATTACGCCGCTCGCAGGATCATTCCACAAGACCCGTTCCAAGCGCTTATCCGCAGCCTCACTACCATCACAAACTATAACCAACCCAGCATGTTGGGAATATCCCATACCTACGCCACCACCGTGATGCAACGATACCCATGTTGCGCCACCAGAGCAGGAGAGTAATGCATTTAGGAATGTCCAGTCTGAAACCGCATCGGAGCCGTCAATCATAGACTCAGTTTCTCGATTCGGACTTGCAACAGACCCAGAGTCCAGATGATCACGTCCGATTACCACGGGCGCCTTTAACTCTCCGTTACGTACCATTTCATTAAATGCCAAACCGAGCTTGTGACGCTGGCCAAGCCCAACCCAACATATACGTGCCGGCAACCCTTGAAATTTTATGCGTTGGGCTGCCATGTCCAACCAATTATGCAAATGCGGATCATCCGGAATAAGTTCCTTAACTTTCGCATCAGTCTTATAGATATCCTCTGGATCACCGGAAAGTGCAACCCATCGAAAAGGGCCCACGCCACGACAGAACAGCGGTCGTATGTAGGCCGGAACAAACCCCGGAAAATCAAAGGCGTTCTCAACACCGTAGTTCATCGCTTCCTGGCGTATATTATTTCCATAATCTACTGTGGGTATCCCTTGTTTATGAAAATCCAACATGGCGTTCACGTGAGTTGCCATAGATTTACGTGCCTCGGCCGCAACCTTCTGTGGATTCTCTTTTATCTCGCTTTGCCATTGCTGCATCGACCAACCAATTGGAAGATAGCCATTAACCGGATCATGAGCGGATGTTTGATCGGTTACCATATCCGGCTTAATCCCGCGTCGTACTAATTCCGGAAGCACGTCACCACCATTGCCCAGCAAGCCAATGGAAATTGCCTCCTTATCTGCGCAGGCTTTCTCAATCATCTCAATGGCATCATCAAGATTAGCTGCCTTCTTATCGAGATAACCGGTGCGCAATCTAAAATCGATACGGGTTTCATCGCACTCGATACATAGCATCGAATAACCGGCCATAGTCGCTGCGAGTGGTTGAGCACCACCCATACCACCTAAACCAGAAGTTAGTATCCATTTACCACTGGTGTCTCCTTGAAAGTGCTGTCGACCCGCTTCGACAAATGTTTCATAGGTACCCTGCACAATTCCCTGACTACCGATATAGATCCATGATCCGGCAGTCATCTGTCCATACATCATAAGACCCTTGCGATCCAGTTCATCAAAGTGTTCCCAAGTAGCCCACGCAGGCACCAGATTTGAATTCGCTATAAGTACACGCGGTGCATCAGTATGGGTCTTAAATACACCAACCGGTTTACCGGATTGAACTAATAAGCTTTCATCGTCGTTAAGCTCTATAAGACACTCAAGGATACGATCAAAACTTTCCCAATCCCGAGCTGCCCGACCAATGCCACCATAAACAATGAGCTCTTCTGGTTTTTCAGCGACTTCAGCATCCAAGTTGTTCTGTATCATCCTAAATGCAGCTTCAGTTAACCAGTTTTTGCAGGTTAATTTTGGGCCACGAGGTGCTTTTATGGAGCGTGACTTATCAATTCGGGTTTTGGACATAATAGCTACTCGGCGGGTTTTGATAAAAATTGATCGGTGTTGTAACGCGCAGCAAGCTCGTAACGACTACCGGGATATATTAACGATACATGGGTCACAACCTGATCATTTTTCCAGGTTCGTCGACTTAAACATAAGCAAGGCTCATCAGGTTCTATACACAGAGATTCGGCCTCCCGACAACTTGGAATTCGCGCACGTACTATGTGTTCTATTTCGTCAGGTTCAAATAGATCCATTAAATAGCGCGTTGCCGTGGTTCGAGTGAAGTCTACGGATAGAAACTCCGGGCACAATGCCGGATTGACATAACGATCTTCAAACTGAATTGGAACATTATCCTGAGAGTGCACAGCCCGAAGACGATAAACCTCCGTATCCTTAGCTAGCTGCATTTGCCGCGCAATCTTTGTAGACAAGCGCACTACCGTTAGTGATAGAACATCCATTGTGTAACGACGATTCGCAGAACGTACTTCGTCAGCGATATCTTGCAAAGTGATCAAACTAGCATGTCTTCGCCTCTCGGCAACATATGTACCACGGCCATGAACACGTTGCAGCACACCCTCCTGGGTCAACTCACGCAACGCCCGATGAACTGTCATACGACTTACACCGAGAATTTCTACCAATTCGTTTTCTGACGGTATTTGCTGACCAGAATGCCATTCGTTTTCTCGTATGCGAGTCAGAATATTGTCTTTAATTTGTTGATAGAGCGGGGAAAAGTTCTGTCTATCAATAGACTCAATTTTCGGCAATACCATTACACTATCCATTCCAATGATTTGGGGCAAAACGCCAATTGCCAAGACGCATAGCTGCAACACACGGATTTAGCCCGACGTTATAGGCAAGTTCTGCGGGATGCGAAACATCATAAATAGCCAAATCTGCTTGCTTGCCTACCTCAATTGATCCAATACTTTCCTCAAGCCCAAGGGCGTAAGCCGCATTTATAGTCACCCCCGCTAGCGCTTCGGTAGGTGTCATACGAAATAAAGTGCATGCCATATTCATGATTAACAGCAAAGACGTTACGGGTGAACTTCCCGGATTGCAGTCCGTAGCTAAAGCGATACGAACACCGTGCGCACGTAAGGCTTCTAAGGGTGGCAACTGGGTTTCCTTCAAAACATAAAATGCACCGGGCAATAATACTGCTACTGTGTTGTTGTCAGCCAAAACAGCAACATCTTTATCATCTAAAAATTCAATATGATCAACCGATAATGCACCGTGTCGAGATGCCATTACAGAACCACCCAAATTACTTAATTGTTCAGCATGACACTTAACCGGTAATTTGTAATGCTCGGCAACGTCAAATACTCGCTCAACCTGACTCACAGAAAACGCAATGCCCTCACAAAAAGCATCCACCGCATCCACCACACCGGCCTTAATCGCAGCGGGCAACATCGACTCACATACCAAATCTATATAAGCATCGTCACGACCTTTAAATTCAGGCGGTAGTGCATGGGCGCCAAGAAAAGTAGACTGCAAACCGATATTTTCATCATCCGTTAGTTGTTTAGCTACCTGTAGCATTTTAATTTCATTGGCCGAGTCCAGCCCATAGCCTGATTTTATTTCAACTGTGGTTGCCCCCTCACTCGCTATTCTTTGCAATCGTGGTAATGATTGTTGATAAAGACTGGAGGCGTTATTTTCTCGGGTAGCATTTACCGTATTCATTATTCCGCCACCGCTTCTAGAAATTTCTTCATAAGAAACCCCTTCGAGTCGTTGTGCGAACTCGACTGCACGATTACCGCCATAAACAAGGTGGGTATGACAATCTATCAAGCCCGGTGTTACCAACCGACCTTGTAGATCAATATTAAGATACCGACCGTTTTTATAATTCGCCGGAACATCATCAGTCTTACCTAACCACTGAATTACACCATCGTCGACCGCCATCGCGGCACTATCAATAGTTTCAATCGATAGCTGTCCCGCCATTGTCAGGATCGAAGCATTGCTTAATAGATAGGCCATATAGTATTTACTTGTATATACATGTACACTCAATGTTAATCGAGCTATGCTATTACTGCAACCACCTATTTTGTTACGGTTTACAATTTATGAAGAAAACATACTGGTGCAAATCTGCCCTTTTAACAGACGGATGGGCCAAAAGTGTCACTATCGAAGTAGACAACGATGGAAATATCTCAGCAATAAAAATCGATCAACAGCCCGAGTCATTTGTAAAACTGGACGCCGTTATCCCGGGTGTTCCTAACCTACACTCGCATGCGCACCAACGGGCTATGTCTGGACTTGGCGAAAAAGCCGGAGCCAATAAAGACAGCTTCTGGACATGGCGTGTAGCTATGTACCATTATCTCGAAAGAATCCAGCCAGAAGATTTGTATCATATTGCCAAAATGCTCTATCTGGAAATGTTAAAAAGTGGCTATACCAATGTTGCAGAATTTCAGTATTTACATCACGATCGTAATGGTAAAGCCTTTGATAATCGTGCTGAAATGACACTGCAATGTCAACAAGCTGCAGTAGATGTCGGCATTGGATTTACCGCGCTTCCAGTTCTGTATAATCACGGCGGATTTGGAGGCCAGCCGCCGATCGAAGGGCAAAAACGCTTTTTGAATAATGCCGAAGGTTTTCTTGAAATAGTCAGCTCAATACAACAGAAGCAAGTTAACAATTTAAACGTGTCTGTCGGCATAGCACCCCACTCATTAAGGGCCGTTACCGGTGATCTACTTCATGAAGTATTAGACGCCTTATCAGCTAACAAACCGGTTACCCATATTCATATTGCTGAACAACTAAAAGAAGTCTCAGACTGCGTTAGTTGGAGTGGTAGGCGCCCGGTAGAATGGCTTTTCGAAAACTTCAATGTAGATGAAAGATGGTGCTTAATTCATGCTACCCACATGACACAAGAAGAAACCCGGAGTCTAGCGACGAGCGGCGCCATAGCCGGGCTCTGTCCAACTACTGAAGCTAACCTCGGTGACGGGTTTTTCAATATGGTCCAATATGGTAATGAACGAGGGCATTGGGGTATCGGCTCTGATAGCCATATCTCTATAAGTCCGGTTGAAGAATTACGCTGGCTGGAATATGGGCAACGTTTACTCACCAACGAGCGGAATGTTCTTAGTGAAGACACATCACCACATACAGGACAAACCCTATTGACCGCTGCACTTAAGGGTGGCGCTAGCGCATGCGACCGAGCAATTGGTAAAATTGCGGTCGGCAAACGTGCAGACTTTACGGTATTGGATTCATCGCACCCACGACTCTATGGACGCGAAGCCGAGCAACTCATCGATAGCTGGATCTTTTCCGGAAACGAAAACTGTGTTTCACACGTGTTTGTTGGGGGCGATTGTAACGTTGCTGATGGACACCACAAAGATGAACTAACGATATCAGACAACTATCGCAATACCATTGACCTATTGGCGAATCGGTAACCCTGACTATGACCACCGTACAATTTATGCCTGGGCATCTTACCCTACCTATTATCGAACAGCTATTTAGATCACACACACCCATCGAGCTGATGGGTGACTACCGAGAGAAGGTAGGTAAGGCTGCGGAAATCGTAGAACGGGCCGCCGCAGGCGAGGCCGCGGTATACGGTGTAAATACCGGTTTTGGTAAACTTGCGCATACCCGAATCCCCCCTGACCAAACAGCAACACTGCAACGAAACTTAATTTTGTCCCATTGTTGTGGTGTGGGTGAAGCCCTGGAGCCTGAAATCGTAAGGCTGATCATTCTCCTTAAGCTTAACTCGCTGGCACGAGGTGCGTCAGGTGTTAGATTACTCATACTCGAGCAGTTGTTAGCACTATACCACTCAGACATAATTCCCTATATACCCGCCCAAGGTTCCGTTGGTGCCTCGGGAGATCTCGCACCATTAGCTCACCTTACGGCAGTCATGATAGGCGAAGGCCAAGCCTTTTATAAAGGGACGTTAATGGCTGCAGAAGACGCTTTGATCAAAGCCGGTATTCAACCGATTCAACTGCGTGCTAAAGAAGGATTAGGCATGATTAACGGCACCCAGGTTTCAACCGCCCTAGCCCTATCTGGATTGTTCGACAGCTGGCGGCTTATTCAATCCGCATTAATTAGCGGTGCTATGGCAAGCGATGCAATGATGGCATCGACCGCACCGTTCAGAGAAGAGATTCACGCCCTACGAGGACACAAGGGACAACAAGACGCCGGGTATACCTTGCGTGAAATACTTTCAGGATCAGTTATTCGGGAATCACACCGAACAGACGATACCCGCGTACAAGATCCCTACTGTATGCGCTGCCAACCCCAGGTAATGGGTGCGTGTATGGATATGGTGCGTAACGTTGGGGCAACACTTGAAATTGAAGCTAATGCAGTAACCGATAACCCGCTGGTAATTTTGCAAGACGAATCCATCCTTTCCGGTGGTAACTTTCATGCAGAGCCCGTGGCTTTTGCGGCCGATCAAATGGCCTTAGCCATTGCCGAGACAGGATCCATAACTGAACGTCGTATCGCAACAATGGTGGACCCAGCATTATCCTACGGGTTACCAGCATTCCTATCGCCAAACCCCGGCTTGAACTCTGGCTTCATGATCGCCGAGGTAACGGCGGCGGCATTAATGTCGGAGAACAAACAAAAAGCAGCACCATGCTCAACAGACTCAACGCCGACAAGCGCCAATCAGGAAGACCACGTTTCCATGGCCTGCCACGCAGCAAGACGTCTTAAACCAATGAACCAGAATTTGGCAACAATTATTGGCATTGAGCTACTGACCTCAGCCCAAGGTATTTCCTTTCGTCAGCCACTGGAAACGAGTTCCATGCTGCGCAATGTAATTACCGATCTGCGCACACACGTAGAGCCACTAGGCGATGATCGCTATATGGCTAACGACCTTGAAAAAGCCAGTTGGTATGTGCTGAATGGGAATCTAGTTAACAACATACACCGCACGGTGTTACCTTCACTAGCAACGTAACGACCATAGCTGAAATTTGGCGGATTCAAGTCGTAAGTGCAACTCATGTAAATAGTTAGTGGATAAGCTGAGATAATGAAGGCTTTTCCTCCGACCAAATTCGAATTTAGATTAAGCAGGGCTACTTGGGAACTTTCAGGGTAGGCGGCCCACAAAACGCACCACAGTATTTTTGTTAAGTCCCCGTGGTTGTTGGGATGAGCGCACTTATCTTACTCCTAAAAATAACGTATCTGAAACACTGAGTTTGGGAGAAAAATTATGAGTAAACCCTAGTCGCTAATAATTTTCACGCAACGCAACATTAAGAATCATCACCGCTACACAATTCAATTGCAGCAATCAAATTATCAACGTCTTCAACTTTGCTATCCCACGCAGTTACAAAACGTGGCGGTGCGGTTTCGTCAAGTTCACCTTCCGTGACCTGAATACCTTTAGCGGCAAGACGGTCGATCACCTTTCGTGGAATATTGGCAAATATTTCATTGGACTGCGTTGGAAATTCTAGTTCTATATTGGGTATAGCTGCTAATTTTTTACTAAGCCGCGCTGCCATTGCGTTGGCGTGTTGTGCGTTACGCCGCCAGACATCATTGCTGACATAGGCCTCTAATTGCGCAGACACAAAGCGCATCTTCGACAATAATTGCCCTGCTCTTTTATGCATAAAAGGAAATGTCTGAGCTAACTCAGGCTTAAAAAACACCACCGCTTCAGCCGCAAGACAGCCATTCTTGGTGCCGCCTAAAGACAACACATCAATACCTGATTTCCAGGTCATTTCCGCAGGACTGGCATCTAATGCAACTAGGGCATTAGCAAAACGAGCACCATCCATGTGTACGCTTAAGCCATGTTCATGCGCTGCTTTAGAAACCGCAGCAATTTCGTCAAGTTGATATACCGTGCCAACTTCGCATGATTGGGTAATGCTTAAGGCGGCGGGTTGAGCTGCATGCACATTGCCTTTTCCACGAATGACTGAAACCAGCGCCTCGGGCGTAATTTTCCCATCATTACTGGCAATCGAGATTAGTTTTGCTCCACCAGTAAAAAATTCAGGCGCACCGCACTCATCGGTATTAATGTGCGACATTTGGTGGCAGAACACTTTTCCGTATGACGGAGTTAAAGCCGACAGGGCTAATGCATTGGCGGCTGTGCCACTAACAGCTGGAAATACTTTAACTGGGGTTTCAAAAAACGCAGATAGTGTGGCCTCAAGTTTCACGGTATGCGCGTCCTGTCCATAGGAGACAGCTATCCCCGAGTTGGCAGCAACAACCGCATCCATGACTTCTGGGCAAGCACATGAAACATTATCGGATGCGAAGTTGTTAATTATTGGTTTTTCTGACATTTATCTAGTTATCTATTTAGGGTGTCTGTAAAAATAGTGATTTCTCTTGAGTTCAACAACGTATCGGGCGAACAATACGCAGCGTATGTAAAGTACCGGGAGACTCAAGCACTGAGCTGACTCAGCAATCGTGGAAAAAGTGCATTTCTGCAGATGCTCATTAGTTGATGACAATAAGTTCTCGATCTACATGACTTAAGTGTTCACCCCCATTGTCAGTCACGATAAATGGCTCCGAAATGGCAGCGCCAAAGTCGTCCAGCCACATGCCGGATTGAAAATGAAAGCACATACCAGCTTGCAATACTGTCTGATCACCGGGTCGTAAACTAGCGGTACGCTCGCCCCAGTCGGGGGGATAATTTAATCCGATTGAGTAACCCACTCGACTCTCTTTACTATAACCATGGCGCTTAAGTACACCTTGCCAAATGGCTTCAACCTCTTCGCAAGTAACACCTGGTTTAGCTGCTTCCAACGCTCGGTCGCCGCCTTCAAGAATGACATCAGCCAGTTTTTCTACCGCGGCAGGTGGCTTACCAATGTGCATGGTGCGGGTAAGGGGTGCGTGATAGTGTCGTCTAGCGGCACCAATTTCCATAACGATGAGGCCATTCTCCGGTAACGGAGCATCTGTCCACGTCAAATGGGGCGTGGATGTCCCTTCACCAACTTGAATTAGCGGGCACAGGCTGGTGTAGTCACCGTACTTATTATCAAATCCAGTGATTTGTGTATGGTAGACATCGGCAACCACTTCGAATTGACGAACACCCGGTCGAATTCTGGAAATTGCCGCGTTCATGGTATCCGTAACAATGCGCCCAGCTTCGCGCATATAAACCAACTCGGCTTTCGATTTTACTAACCGCGCCCAGTTAACAATTTCGTGATTATCCGAAATAGTTGCATTTGGAAGGCCTTTAACAATATGTTGGTGTGCCCGAGCAGTGTAATAGTGCGCATCAAGCTCAACGCCAATTCGCGCTGATCCCCAACCACGCGCAATCACCACGTCACAAAGCTCATCAAAGGGGTGCGCCGTTGGATGATGTACCAGACTTTCACTAAAGCTAATAATATTGTCGTTCGGAATATCTGTAGTAATATGTGCCGATTTAGCATCCTGGGCTCGACCAAACCAGATTGGTGAGGACTCGTCCAAATGTACTAATACAGCCTGAGGTGTATAAAATGACCAACCATCGAAACCAGTCAACCACCCCATACTTGCTGGGTCCTGACAAATTAAGAGGTCAAATCCAGCATTTTGCATCCGCTTTTTAACGTTACCGACACGGCGGTCAAATTCTTCTCTCTCAAAGGCTTTATTATAATTCATAATTATTCTCTATATTTAGCAGGTGCATACTTTTCTGAGGCGTGAGGCGCCAGGATAGCTTTCATCAACACGTCGATTCGCTCAGCCGCATCGGTTGCCATAGTTACGGGAGTCATCCCTACCAAAAAGCACTATCCGTCTGATTGGTAACGATTAGAAAACAAGTTTGCCCGCTCCACACAAACATTACTAGTCATTGTTTACTCTCAAGAACTAAACAGAAAAAAGTTGGCCAAAACCAATTATTTTTTCATTATATCCAGACAACCTTAGTGCTTGCCAATACATCGCTTGGACAGCAGTTACCACCGGTTTTCCAAGTTTTTGCTCAATTTGATGAATAACATCCACTGCGCGAATGGCGGTACATGAAATAAATAAGGCGTCGGCATCATCTCTATCGGCAGCCAATGCGGCTTGGTAAATGCTTTCAGGAGCGATTTTTGCCATCTCTTCGTTGCTCGCAATTTTGAAACTGGTAAACGCGCTAATTGTTTTACCACTGCGTTCTATATACTTGGCAATGTCTGCATTTACATCATCAACATACGGCGTTAGAACCGCTATTTTCTGTGCGTTGAACTTATCCAGAGCCGCAAGCGACGATGTGATCGGAGTCACACAAGCGATGCCTGGGCGAGCTGCATGAATGAGCGAACGAATCTTATCGAACCCCATTACCGCCGTTCCCGATGTACAGCTATAGGCCATCACATCCAGTCGCCCTTCTGGCACAATAAGTGAAGCCGCTTGGGTGATGTGCGCGGCCATTTTCTGTAGCGTTTCTACGGTACAGTCCGGTGTATTAGGCACCCGACTGGTGTAAACAACCACATCTTTACTGGGCCGCATATTCATAAAGTCCAGCTCAGTAACATAATCATTAGATAACGCGACTAAGCCGATCCTGTACCTGCCTGGACCATCGTCAAACTGCGTTCTACCGCTCACCGTTTCGAATTGCGTTAATTCTATATTTTCAATTGTCATATCTTGACTACCTACAACACATGATTAGTCTTTATATTGGCACGGCAATAACGCCGAGAAAATCGCCCATACGAATATAGCCGGGGAAATGTCGCCCCGTAAAAATGCCGTTAACCCCTGCGTAATATTGGGTTGGTGCGACACCGGTACGTTTAATGTCATGAACTAATGCGAGTAAATCTCCAGCTTTAACCTCTGCACCCAGGTTAAAACAAAGCTCGAGCAACCCTTCTGATTCACTAAATACAAAACAATTCTCGTTAGGCATATCCAAACTAATGCTTTCATCAACTTCGAGTTCACCCTGAGTGATGTTTGCATGCCTGAGAATATTTCTGATGCCTTTTTTGGCAATCGCGATCGTCAACGCTGAAGCACTTCCGCCTCCAGCAAGCTCTGTTCCAATAAATACTTTTCCCATGCTTTCTGCAGCGGTGTCGTACATGCTCGCGGCCTCTAGCTCTAGCAGCATAACCGAGTGAGGTGCGTTAAACGCTTTCATCGCGGCAATACACCGTGCCTGCTGCTCCTTGCCCTCCAGCACATGTGCACAACAAAATGGGAGGAAGTCTAAGGTTTTACCGCCAGAGTGAAAATCCACCACATAATCAGCTAGTGGCAATAAGGTACGATAAAAATAATCTGCAATTTTCTCTGTCAACGTTCCACCTGGATTTCCGGGAAACACGCGATTCATGTTACCCCCATCAATAGGTGAAGTGCGGTGACCGCTCAGGAATGCAGGATAATTCATCCCAGGCACAATAATCACACGGCCTGATAATTCTTCTGCCTTGATGCGATGAGCCAGATCATAAAGCGCAATAGGCCCTTCGTACTCATCTCCGTGATTTGCACCTGTGAATAAAACAGTAGGGCCCTCACCGTTTTTAGCCACAGTGATAGGGATCATAATCGAGCCCCAAGCGGAATCATCATGTGAATGCGGTAGTTTGAGAAAACCGTGTTGAACACCGTCTTTTTCAAAATCTACAGTCGGCGTAATCGGACTGTCCATCATAAATTTATTGCCTTAATCAAAATTTGTGTAATATCAGTTTTTAACCTATCCGGCATCCAGCACTGCATTTAAAAACTGTTGGGTTCGCAGATTCTGGGGATCGCCAAATATTTGTTCCGATGTCCCCTGTTCAGCAATCTTTCCCTCAGAGAAAAAACATACTCGGTCGGAAATTTCTTTAGCAAAACCCATCTGGTGCGTGACCATAAGCATGGTCAAATCGTGTTCATCGTTTAGTTTTCGGATTACATTCAGCACTTCACCAATGACTTCCGGATCTAATGCCGAGGTAACTTCATCAAGTAACATCACTTTAGGCCGCATAGCAAGCGCACGGGCAATCGCAACACGCTGTTGCTGTCCGCCTGACAAACGGCTCGGATGTTCGTCTTTTTTATCAGCAAGGCCGACCATATCGAGTAAATCGAGAGCCCTTTCTTCTGCCTCGGCTCGCTTCATACCCAAAACGTGAATCGGCGCTTCAATGCAATTTTCTAATGCGGTCATATGCGGAAACAAATGAAAATGCTGAAAACACATGCCGACGTTTCCACGCACTTTGCGTAAGTGTTTTTCGTTGGCACGCACCAAATTATCTCCCTGCACCATATGTGTCAGTGGTTCACCACCTACGTAAATTACACCTTCATCAATCGTTTCTAGTGTCATTAACATGCGTAATACGGTTGTTTTACCAGAGCCAGATGGCCCAATAATAGAAACCATCTCATTCGCGTTTATGTCCAGATCGAGATTGTCTAAAACGGTTAAGGATCCATAGCGTTTTGTCACGTTTTGAAATCGAACCAACGGTGCTTTACCCGCCAGTCCTAGTGGGTGAGTATTCGTGTTCACACTGCCCTCATTAGGATAAATAGTGGTGGAATAAGCGTCATCGATTCATGCCCATTTTTCGGCGTACCCGCGCCTCTAACTGGCGCAATGCTAGTGCTGTGGGCAGAGAAATTGCAAGGAAGATCAAACCAACCAATGTGTAAGGCTCGACATAGCGATAGGTTTCAGAACCAATAGTTGTTGCGGCATGCATTAGTTCTGCTACACCAATGACAGATAACATTGGTGTATCTTTGAAAATACTGATCAAGTAATTTCCCATCCCTGGCAGGCTAGGTGGAATTGCTTGAGGAATGATAATCCGAAAATAAATTTGGACCGGACCCATATTGAGCGCCTTACAAGCCTCCCATTGACCTTTTGGCACATTGTCCAAGCCCGCTCGGTAGACTTCAGATAAGTAAGAAGCGTAATGTAAGCCAATGGCAATCATCCCCGACGTCCAGGGTGACAAACGAATTCCAAATTGCGGCCCAACGTAAAATATGAAAAAGATTTGCACTATCAAAGGTGTCGACCGAATAAATTCGACAATCTCCCGAACAACGAATGTGATGGGGCGAACACCAGTGCGCTGCAATAAGGCAAAAGCGAGGCCCACAATCAATGCAATGAGGTACCCAAATCCTGCTGCCAAGAGTGTGTTGACAGTGGCCGACAGCAATCGCGGCAATATCTCGACACTGTATTCCCACTTCCAATCAAACATGGGTATCAAACCTCCCCATTTTGCGTGCCCAGAACTTTTCAAAGCTGCGCATACTTGGCGACACAACCAATCGAGCCATCAGATAATAGATGATCAGTGCGGTACCAAAGCTTTCAGCAGATAAAAATGTAGAACCATTAATCTGCTTAGCTTCGAACATCAAATCGGTCACTGAAATTAGTGAAACGAGAGCTGTGCCTTTGAGAAGCTCAATCAGCAAATTACCCCATGGGGGCAACATAATAAGTAAAGCCTGCGGAAAAATAATTCGCACCATACGCTTGTAGGGCGACATATTCAGCGCCAACGCAGCTTCATATTGCCCGCGGGCTACTGACTGGATAGAGCCGCGCACCAACTCAGCGCCATAGGCACCCAGATTTAGCCCAACAGCAAGAAAGCCAGCGGTAAATTTTTCTAGAGTGACACCAAACAAAGGCAAAACATAGAAAATCCAGTAAAGCTGCACTAGCAGTGATGTACCGCGAAAAAACTCAATATAGGCGATCGCTGGCCAACGCATAATCTTGTTGGTCGAAAGTTTCATCAATCCAAGCACGATAGAAATCGCGATTGCCAGGATGCCGGCGATAACTGTTTGTTGTATCGTTACCAGCGTGCCGTCAACAAAACGCGGCCCGTATTGCTGAAGATACTCGAAATATTCCTGCACTTAATTATCCTTTGTTAACGGGCTACCCGACTCACATCGGGGCGCCACGTCTATACGAAGAACCAGATACTACCGATTAGCGCATGCAAACTCGGTTGATGCATTGGCACCTGGCAACTGGTCTTTGGTGTAACCGTATTCGGCCACAGCAGCTAGCATCTCCTCTGTACCAATATACTTGGCCTGCGCTACATTGTAAGCTTCACGAAAACCAGAATCTTCGGCTCTAAAGCCAATGCCTACCCAGTTCAGAGTAAACTCTGGCATCTTTGACGGATCTGAAAGCTCTGCTTTACCATCACTCTGATCAGCCAATTCTTGCGCGGTAAACGTATTGGTTACGATAGCGTCAGCACGCCCGGCAAGCAGTGCAGCGAGCATCTCTGTGGGACCTGGCACCAACATAAGATCTCCATCCGGAACACCTTCACTTTTGGCAACATCAATTGTGTTGTAGCCTGTTCCGGTAACCAAAATAGATTTCGTGTTGATTACATCCTGATAGTTATGCAGGTTTTTCGGATTTCCTTTGGCAACAACGAGCACATCACCGAACACACCGATCGGGTCTGAAAAATCCATGTTCTCGCAGCGCTTCTTTAAAATGTACATCCCTCCAGTTACGATATCGTAGCGATTGGCTTTTATACCTGGTATGAGACCTGCCCAGTCTGAAACTACGGGCGCAAGATTTTCGATACCCATGGACTTCAAAGTATTAATAACGATGGTATTCACAAAACCCAAAGGGGCGTTGCCTTCACCTGGATAAGCCCACGGTACTTCATTAGCAAAACCCAGACGGACTTCGCCGCCCGATTTTGCGCCATTAAGCAGCGTGTCGCTGGCAGCGAAACTGCTCCCACTGATCGTCAGAGCAACTGCAACTGCGGTAAACCCGTTAGATAATGCTTTAGTTACTGATTTCATAGTATGCCTCCTCTTGAGGTTTTATTTTGACTAATTCGTTTTAGCACAACCTTATAGATATATATATCAATAAGTTGAACCAGAACTATACTACAAAATATTGCACGTCATTACTAGCTTATTCGAATTCATATCTTAAATAGCCTCTTTGATATGTATATCATCACAAAAGAGAAGAATCGGTATAAAATAACCATGGCATATTATTTATGCGGACTTAATACACAAATAAATTACTTAAATCACTGGACATGCTGAATCACCGCCCCAACGACATCGTTAAAGCTACCATTGAGTCGTTGTCTAGACAGACTAATAGCGCCGACCAAAGTCCCTCGCGACAACGGTTTATGTCTATCTATAATTCACTGCGCGTTCGCATTACCCTTCTACACTTCCCTCCGGGCGCCCGTCTTGATCTGGACGCTCTCGCACTTGAATTTAAAGTCAGTCGCACTCCGATTCGCTCGGTATTGCAGCGACTAGAACACGAGGGGTTGGCTGTTACTCGTCACGGTGTAGGCACTATTGTGACTGAGATCGATGTTGAGCAAATTCGAAGGGTTATGCAGTTACGCATTGGGCTAGCCGAACTGGTTGGATCTTTGAGCCCTAATCTTCCTGATGAAGCGCTATTTCAGTCACTTGAAGATCTACAAAACGAGTGCAATTCCATTACTGAAGAATTAACCGCCGAAAAAATGGCTTCCATTGATATAAGGCTACACGCCTGCAAATGCCAACTCATAGGCAACGAAGTTTTGCACGATATGTATGATGAGTTATATCACCGCACAACGCGATTATGGTTCTCTTTGTTACCCCAAACGGACATTGCAACCGAGTTCAAAAACGTCTCAGACGATGTAAATCAAACCTTGAGTGCCTTACGTCGAGGTGATGTGAAAGCCGCAGGATTCATCACCAGAAACAAAAACTCCGCTGGCCTTATTCGCATGGATGAGATTCTGCATGCGAGCGAGACGAAGATGCAAATAGTAAAGCAGCGTTAAATGGAAATGAAAATTGGGAGTTAACCGGACATAGGCTACTACAAATACGGAATGCCAGTGTCAAGGATCTTGGGATTGATAAATCCGAGTGCAAGCTTCACTGGCCTGAAGAACGCCGTCCCGATGGACATCCAGAATTATCTGATATTGGTTTATGACTTTTTTTAAAGATGAATCACCTTAAATCGACCACCTTTCGACACTTCAGTAACATCGATTTTCCCCTGATGCTTCCGCAGAAGCATCTATTACTAAAATGCTGATCGCCATCATCTCATAATACTTTAACGTTAGCTCCGCTTTGTGGTTATTCTATTTTCTAGGTTGATGATTTACGACCGGAATGTAAATACCACCCTAGAACAGTCGCTAACATTGGCATTATGTACAACATGCATTTTCTAGCAAGAAGTAGATAACTTTCTTCGTATATATCAACCCGCAAGAACATTACCGTAACAATAGTAGAAAATGCACCAAACCACATTGCCCACCTAATCGACTTTGATGATTTGTATAGTAAATACCCATACAAAAAATAGACCAAAAACAGAATAAGAAGGCTATCAATAATAAGAAAAAATTCTCCAACAAATGGATTCAACCGATACAAAAAATTTGATAGCTTATCAATCGGTATCGTTAACAGAATATGAACAAAGTATAGTGCTATGGAAAATAATCCAAAGCCAAATATGGAAGACATAGTTTTCATTATTTATCGACGAATTATGGGAATGTCCGCATCATTATAAATAATTTCTGTCCATTTCCTAATTATGTCTGCTAGCCTTAATTCATTTTCTTCATAATGATGACTAGCGTCTCTTGTTATTGATTCCTCTCCACATTCATCAACTTCTTTGCATTCGAGATAGTATTCAATGTCGGTAATACTAAACTGAAAATTGTAGATTACTTGTTTCCAGAAAAGTCTAGCGACGAACCCGATTTTTAATACATCACCTTTTCGTCGGCTAATAGGTATCCCAGTAAATAGAATGTCTCTGTTATATACGTAGGGATCTCCGATTATTTGTCGCAAACTTTTAGATGAATCGTTATCAGTTATTATCAACTCACAATTATCTGACCAATTAGTCGGTATGTAGAGCCCCATCGGATCAACAAACCTTCCAGGGTTCTGCAACGCATACCCATAAGTATTAATTCCCCCACTAAGCCCAATTGGATCACTGGTTATATACCGACCCATAATGGGATCATAATACCGATTCCAATTGTAATACAACCCGGACTCGGTATCTGCGTACTGTCCCGGAAAACGCAGGCGAATGTTATGTTTGCTGCCATCGGCATCCGGATCTTTCTCGACACCACCTTTACCAAAGGCATTGGAATCCCAGCGCCAAACAATGGTGTTGGTTTCGTCCATCGCTAAACGTGGTGTATGTAGGTGATCCGTAACCAGCGAAAGACTATTCTTAATAATTATATCGCCATTGCTTTTCAGTTTGATTTGATCCCGCTGAATGGGCTGATTATCGGCCCACAGATAATCTCGAATAGGTTTTCCATTCTTGTATTCACTGATCAATTGACCCTGTTGATCATAGAAAAACTGAAAAGTATGGACAATAGGATCACCTAAATGATCCAGTTTATACAGGGATTTCTTTACACGCTGATTCTGACTGTTATAGGTATACTCGGCTTTTAAAATTCCATTTTTATAGAACTGGAATAAACGTCCGGCACTATCGTAATTAAATGTGCGCTTTGCGTTCTTATCCGATAACGTATTTCCGGCGGCATCCTTTACAACGGATTTGTTGCCTACCCGGGTTAACTGATTGGATTGCGGTGCATAAATATAGGCTTTGCTTTTTTGTCCGTCTGCAAAACACCAATCTCCGGGAGAGCATACCAGGCTGCAGCTTTCATCTACATCGGGGTCACAGTCCGGTGTGTCGTTCAGTAGATTACCCATAGTTCTATTAATGCGATTACTATTCTCGTCGTACATCCATAGGGTCAATGGATGGGTTGGACTATCATTGCCAATCCCAGCCACTATACTGCTTTCTCCTGTTAGTCGGTTAAGACTGTCGTACTCGTATTCTGTTGGTTTTTGAGCGTTAAATATAGCGGTTACGTTACCATTTGCATCATAGATAAACGAGCGTGCTTCGTGGCCGCCAATAACGTGATTAATTAATTGTCCTTGAGTGTCGTAATCGCGAGATTCATTTAATCCATTACCAAAGGTTTGTCTGATCAGCAATCTATCTGCACGATAGGCTCGGCTATGCACCACCGCTTGTGCAGCGTTCCCTAGCATACTGTCTACACTGCTGATGCGACCGATACTATCCCGTTGATAGGACACAACTCGACCATTCGGATAGGTCATTGACGTGACTCGGTTGCCCGCATCAAAACTGTATTCAGTGCGATAGGTAGCGTTATCCTGCGTTCTACTCTCAACGAGACGATTTCCATAGGCATCGTACTCAAATTCGAGTAAACCGGATTCGTCGTTGATCACACATAAACGACCAACGCCTTGTATGCAACTATCATAGCGAAAGCTCTGGTCTTCATCGGTACCGGGGTAATCAACACTCAATAATCGATTTAGTGCATCATAGCGATACACCACACTAACACCACGAGCATCAACCATACCTATAACGTTTCCGGCAACATCGTGTGTATAGGTGATCAACCCACGATCAGGACTTGATTCTGATAGCAGATTACCTAAGTCATCATAAACATACTCAGTACTCGCACCATTGGGTGCACCAACTTGAACAAGGTTATCGTGAATATTGTATTCATATACTGTGGGGTTGAACAGTGCATCAATCGTTTGGGTCAACCGATCATGCCCATCGTATTCATAAGTTGTTGGTGGGTTTTGATTAGGATCGGTTCGTTCAATCAATTTACCAATAGCATCGTGTAGTTGATGCGAAACCGAGGCCACCTCCCCATTGCCACCACCCATATGAGTCGCCGCTATGCGATTACGAATATCAAAAACGCGTTCCATTTTATTCACAAGCGTTCCATCTGAATTCTTAGTGAGATCTTCTATCTTATTACCTCGGCTATCATATAGATACTCAACACGGTTACCGATATTGTCGGTTACCGAAATTAAATCATGGGCGGCATCATAATGGTACAAAGCGGTTACACCATCGGCATAAGTAACGCTTTCCAGTTGATTGGCATCATCGAAGGCGTATAACGTGGTTCGCGGTATACCAATCAGAGGAGTTAGTGTTGATGAGATCAGTCTGCCGCGATAATCATACACGGACGTAGACACGGTCCCGTTCGAATCGGTTATTTGAAGGGGTCGACCATTGGCATCATACATATCGTATGTAGTGGTATGACCCGCAGCGTTAGTTACGCTGGCAAGTTGTCCACACTCTGCGCCGGTTGCACAAGTATAGTACGTTAAGGTAGTAATATCCGCCGTATCGGTTCTCGATCCATCGATACTTAACACACGTCCTGCGCTATCGTAGGTCATACTGGTGCTACGTGATATAACGCTTTCATCCGGTTGAAAACCCGTTTGTGTAACGCTAACCGGATTCAAGTGCGTGTCATAAACCGTAGTCGTCTCAAAATGATCACCGGCAGAAACACTTTCTCGAATTACATTTGTAATCAAATCAATAGCGTTGGAATAGTAAGCATAGATTGTTGTGCGCTGCTCAGGTGTACCTACCGCCTCGATCGTTGAGGTTTTCTGGTTATAAGCGTTGTACGTATATTGAGTAAGCCGACCCTCTTCGTCTATTCGTGACAGTAGATTATTATTCGAGTCGTAGGATTTATTAATCGATAATCCATCTGCCACATGTTGAGACTGGGTTAATTTTTTCCGCCCTAACTGCTCGGTGAATGACATTATTTGAACGGTTCCTGCGGCATCTGTTACCGTAGTTTGAGTACTACTATCATAATGTAAACTATACGCTTCCTGGGGCACACCGTTTGTAGTGATCCCATGTTCGGTACCGATTGCCAAACCCGAGCTATTGTAGGTAAAAGTGGCATAACGATCTCCTCGTTCATCTGTAATGCCGGTTAAGTGATTGGGGAAATTTATGTTTTCATAGTGATAGGTTTTTATAGGATTATTCGAAAGATCCTGGGGATCGAAATCTGGATACGTCACTGATACTAAATTCCGATTCGTATCATAGCCATACACCCACGTGTACCCTAACGAATCCGTTGCGGTATTAATAAGATCGTCATGGTTATAGGTTAGGCTTAGCGTATGCCCCCATGGCCCGATAATCGAGGTGACTTTATCGTTTGTTCCATAGTGATACTGTGTCGCCAATCCATTCGTATCGGTAATCGATACTAACTGTCCGGTCAGTGAATAATATTCGTTTGTTCCATTGGCACGGGTAAGGGTAAACCCATTGGCATCTTCGGAAAGCATCAGGGTTTCGTCGCCATCGCTTGACCAGTTGGACCCAGCTTTCACCCACGGCTCACTTTTACCATCAGATCGATAGCTTAAGATAGAACTTCCCGCAACGCTGAGTCGACGTTGCACATTACTACTCCAGCCTTTACCAAAACCCGAGTCCTGTGGGTTTTGGCTATTATACGATCGAGTCAGCTTAATACCGGCAATCGATACATCCGTATCACTTTCATATTTATTACCCGTAGCCGCATCGCAAGGATTGCCAACCTGGCTGTCGTTATCATCATCACAACCAATATCCTGATTGGCCGGTGGCTCAGGCAAGATACATTGTCCGCCCTGGACTGTTGACTCGGCCGGGCATCCGGCCGTGCGGTCTCTTCGTGTTACATAATGCGAGCCGTTAGACATAACTTTACGAAAATTACGGATCTCTACGCCAAGACTATATCGCGGCGATGTTACTTCATCGTCTGCATCATGGTCCCAACAGAAACTATAAAAAACCCCACCTTTATTTAGCCAGTTCGTTGTCCAAGAAGCCGGTGGCCCGCTATATGCCGCAGCTTTGTCTAGTAAGACGCCTTCATCATCCCAGGGTCGAGGATCGTTTTTATTAATGCAAGAAGTTCGTAGTTTCGAATCAACATGCCAAGTTCCGACATCCCACCTCTCGCATTCTTTACGCCATTCGGCAGCATGTTGCCAATTAGTATCTCTGCAAATAGTGTATTTCCATGGCGACACATTTGGTTCAACCTGAACACCCGCAAAGACGCCTACAGAGCAAGTTGCAATAAGAAAAGCTACGATTGATAGCACACGATTTTTGAGTCGACAGCGGCATAGACTATTATTAAAATACCCAGCACCCGACAACATAAATGTAAAATCCATTTTACTCCCCCGCTTAATCAGCTTCCTGTTATTCATATATGGCAACGTCGCACAGTATTCGCTCACGTCTAAGTAAGTGTGCAGTAAATTAGATCGGAGATCTGTGATAAATTACCTAGAGTAAAAATTGAATGTGCTTACACCCAATGGTTCACTATCCTCGGTACTAATATATGAATGGATTTATCTATGCCACAGTTTCCTGATATTACTCATCATGGCGCAGTAGACGGTGTAACGGGTTCATGTCATGAGTTCCATATTAATTCAGATAACAGCGTACTGATCGATTGCGGCGTATTTCAGGGTGGGGAGCAGTCGCGCAATGGTGCAAAATCGACACAACAGCAAATAGATTTTTCAATAGATACTGTACGTGCACTATTGGTTACTCATGTGCATATCGACCATGTGGGTCGTATTCCTTATTTATTGGCTGCGGGTTTTACAGGACCTATTTTTTGCACTGAGCCATCGGCAATGTTATTACCACTTGTGCTCGAGGACGCGGTAAAGATCGGCTTTGGGCGAAACAGAAAATTAATCGAAGCTGTACTCGGTAAACTCAAGAAGCAAATTCGCGCTGTGCCATATAAAACCTGGCAGCGGGTTGAGATTAATAGCGACAAACTCGACATTCGATTTCAGCGAGCCGGACATATTCTAGGTTCATCTTACATCGAATGTCGTACTCAGAGTAACGGCAAAAAACGTATAACGGTTTTTTCAGGAGATCTTGGCGCTCCTCATGCACCATTATTACCCAACCCACAACCGCCACGAAAAGCGGATACCGTAGTAATCGAAAGCACTTATGGAAACCGGAACCATGAAGGACGTAAAGAACGCAAGGACAAGCTTCGTAAAGTGATTCAACATGCCTTAAAGAATGGCGGTGTCGTCATGATTCCGGCTTTTAGTATCGGTAGAACTCAGGAGCTACTTTACGAACTAGAGGATATTATTTTCAAACTACGAGGCAAACCAGTTAACAAGGATTTGCATTGGGACAAATTACCTATTATTGTTGACTCTCCGCTGGCGGCACGTTTCACAAATGTATATCGAAAACTACGTGGATTCTGGGATGCAGAAGCACGAGCCAAGGTCAACAGTGAGCGACATCCACTGGCGTTTGATCAGTTAATAACTATAGATAGCCACAAGGAACATCTGCGGCTAGTAAATCAACTGAAAAGTAATAATTATCCTTGTATTGTGTTAGCGGCGAGCGGTATGTGCGCCGGTGGTAGAATTATGAATTATCTTAAAGCGCTTATAGAAAACCCTGTAAATGATATTTTGTTTGTCGGCTATCAAGCTAAGGGCACACCCGGAAGAGACATCCAAAACTATGGCCCCAAGGGAGGTTATGTAGAATTGGATGAAAAACGATGTTCTATCGGTGCCAGAGTCACCTCATTAGGTGGATATTCAGCCCATGCCGGCCGGGAAGATCTCATCCGTTTTATAAATCGAATTCCCGATCTACCGCAACAAGTACGAATTGTGCATGGAGACGCGGATGCGAAAGCATCGTTACAAAACGCATTGGAAAATATCGCTATTGAACGCAACAGTCAAATGGAGGTAATCATTCCATGAGTGCGCGCTCCCCTATCTTACTTGTTCATGGTGCCTGGTTTCGCAGCTGGGTATGGCGCAGCCTCCGGCAAAGTCTGGAAGCCGCAGGCCATCGTGTAATCACACCAGACCTACTCTGCCCGGCCGATTTAAATAATGGCCAAGCACCTGTTTCACTAATTAATCATGTTGATCAAGTGGTAAGTTGTGTGGAAATGTTTGATCTGGAAAACCTTACAATGGTCGGCTGGAGCTATGGTGGTATGGTTGTTAGTGAAGCTGCCAGCCGACTTACAGAAAATGTCTCCCAGCTTATTTTTCTAGATGCCTTCGTTCCAGAGGCAGGAAAAGCACTAGCCGATTATTTACCAGTAGATGCACAACGAGAGCTATCTATCCTAAAACGATTAAAGCGAGATATACCTATCCCCGACATTCACCAGCGGTGGAATATTGAAAAAACCACCTCTTCGGAACAATGGCAACAACGTTTACAGACACAACCAATTAACACCTTTCTTGAAGCGGCAACATCAAGTCTCGAAGACTTGGACAGACTACACCGCTGCTACGTTCGCGCTAAAAATAACCCAGAAGATATTTTTACACCCTTCGCCGATAAACTGAAAGTGGATGACCGTTGGGATGTTATTGAAACCCCAACAAGCCATTTACTACCTTTAACGGATTCAAAGTTATTGAGTAAAATTATCAAGCAGAAACTTTCTTTAGTTAATTAGTGCTACTCCATTCGTTGCCTTTATAGATGTAGCTACCGCATGCTTTTGATCATCCTACTTGCCGCAACAACAGTTCTTTATGCCGGCTATAACTTGCTGGTCAAACAATCTGCCGATGTAGCAGGCTCTGTCGCCAGCACTACAATAACGGCAACCATTGCCTTGCAAATTGCGGCGCTATCAACCTCAATTATCTTTGCCATTTTTCTAAAGGTCCAAGGCGGGCATAGCATGACACTTCCAATGCCTACTTATCTCTGGGCTATTGGCGCCGGAATATGTATCGGTATCGCCGAGATACTGTATTTTTATCTATTTTCAGGAATAAGCGGTCTACCCGCCATGTCGGCGAGTGTGGTGATTCCAACCGTTGTTGCCGGAACCGTAGTACTTGCATTAGTCGCTTCAACAGTTCTATTTGGAGAACGGTTAAATCTATACCAACTTTTTGGCGGATTAATGATTACCGGTGGTATCGTTCTGTTATATATTCGCGACTAGATAAAACCGGCAATCCGTATACCGTTATTCTCAAGACGATTACGTAGAACTTCTGCCATGGCGACCGCTCCTTGTGAATCTCCATGTACACAAATGGTCTGGGGGTTTACCGGTATACGTTTACCGGAAATTGAAATAAGTGCCTGCTCATCAATCATTCGCAACATACGATCGGCGGCTTCGTTAGCGTCGTGGATCATGGCACCAGGCAGAGAGCGAGAGACTAAATTACCATCATCGGCATACGCACGATCCGCGAACAATTCTTGCGCCATAGGATAGCCTAACGCTTCGGAAACTCTATGCAATTGAGTCGTTGCCACAACAACAATCATAATATCAGGCATCGCCGCCTGAATAGCCTGTAAGCAAATACGGGCCATCTCCGCATCCTCACAAGCCATATTTGAAAGTGCGCCGTGTAGTTTTACGTGGGTTAATTTCATTCCCTCAGTCGCTGCAATTGCCTGCAAAGCACCAATTTGGTAAATAATCGACGCACGTAAATCTGCCACCGGTAAGCCCGTCATGCGACGTCGCCCAAACCCACGTATATCATCAAAGCCGGGATGAGCACCAATAAATACACCACGCTCGCGAGCCGCCTTTACCGTATCGGTCATCACCATTGGATCACCGGCATGAAAACCACAAGCCACATTGGCAGAGCTCACAATATCAAGCATGGCTTTATCGTCACCCATATTCCAGCTACCAAACGATTCGCCAAGGTCTGCGTTTAAATCAATAGTGTCAGTCACGGTTCTGTTTCTCCCAGGGAAGACGTTCGTCAGCTATAAAACCACTGACAAGTTGATAGGATAATAAGTTGTCAATATCTGCCGGATTGCGCAATAGTGGCTCAAGCGTGTTCGCTAGATTATGAACAACTTGCATTTGATCTTGCAGTGCTGATACCGCCTCATCCATATCCACAGCCACAAACTGCACTACCGTTTCCGGTCGTGCCTGAGCCATGCGTGCCATATCCGCTGCAATAATGGTTGCGATACGCGGATAACCACCGGTCGATTGATGATCAGCAAGCAACACGGCCGGATAACCGTCTCCGGGAATCTGAATATCACCGAGTGCAACCGCATCGGAAACAGCCGATAAATGCCCACTAGCCTTTAACGGTGCATGGGCAGATTCCAAACGCACACCCATGCGATTCAATCGGTGTTCAACACGATACTGAGTATCAAGAAACCGCTGTTGTTCGTTATCACTAAATAAATAGGCTTGCGGGCCCCAAACCACTCGAATCGAACCACCGCCCAAGCGCTCTATAGGTTGCAATCTTGAACCGGAATAGTCCACGGCGCTCTCACCTAATGGCAGGATATCGCCTGCCTGTATGTACCTACCCTGATATCCACCAATTGCCGAACGAACATTTGTGGACCGAGAACCCAATTCAGGTGGCGTATCAATACCGCCACCGAAACCGATATAACTGTACATACCTGACTCCACAAGGCCGGTAATTAGCTTCTGTCCTTCGTGCAATGTGTAACACGAATTCCACTCAAGTTGTGTGTCGTCTATACGCGCCGGCATTGGCGCACCGGTGAGTGAGAATCGAACCGAGCCGCCTACCGCGGTAAGTACACCGCCTAAGCCGGCGATTTCAAGGCCGGCGAGATTTGCACTCTGACCAAGTAATGCCGCGCTCTCTTGCAATGCAAGCCGATCCATTGCGCCACCCTCGGTGATTCCATACCGATGCCAACCGGGTCGACCCAGATCCTGTATTTGACAACCTGGACCTATAGATTGAATGGAAATTCCACTCATTTAAAATCTCTCACAAGCTTGAAGCCCATTATCATATTGGTGAGCCCTGCACGATTAATTCACCTTTTCGATCACGTTCCAGCAATTGCGTAAACTCTGTCTCGGAGACCTCTACAAACTGTAACTCGTCGCCAGCCTTTAACGGAAATGGCTGATCCGAGCCCTGACGAAAACTTCTAAATGGAGAACGACCAATACAACTCCATCCTGTTGGCGACGCATCCGGAAATAAAACCGTTTGGCGTATCGCCACCGCTATCGATCCTGTCTCAACTCGGGGGGTTATTTTTTCCAGTCGGGGGATGTTCCAAGTCTCATCTAGAATCCCTAAATAGGCTTGTCCAGGAGCAAAACCAATCATTAATACACGCTGACGCTGGCAGACATGGGAGGCAATTGTTTCCTCGGGTGAGCGCCCGCTAAACTCGGCTACCCGGTCGAGGTCTGGCCCATAATTGCCGCCATAAATAGCCGGTACACGCCATAATGTGCGCTGACCACCCGGGGCCTGCTTTAACCAATCAATATCGGATAACACACCACGAAGATGAGTAGCCACATCTCTGGAATGAACAATCAGTGGATCGAAGCGAACGAACACAGAACGAATCGTGGGTGTCGTTTCTATAATCCCTGATAACAAATCATCATGTATAGCCTGATCAAATGCCAGTGCGGCATTGTTTACCTGTAGATTTAAATGCTCACCAAACTCAACAATTACTCCACCCTCACCGGCGAAGCGAAATACTGGCTCGAGATGCCCCGCACTTGCTGAATCGTAATTGCTGTTCATTCTAAATACGCATACACAAACGTCGGGAATCCAGAATCGCGGCATGAATATTACGACTTGTCACTGCATCACCCACACGAAACATCTGTATACCATTCGCATCAGGTAACGTCGGTGCGTCCTCATCCAGTAACCAATCATAGTCGAGTAAACCCTCATTTATACAGTGCTCAGTTAATTCATCAAACAGATCATCAACCGGCACACTGCCGTGCTCGACCACAACATGATCAACGGTTTCAGTTATTACCGGACCACCGAATTCGTTCGACAACGACACTTCAAATCCGTCGTCCATATTATGAATATGGGTCAATCGATAGTCAGGAATCACCTTTACGCCAAGCTTGTAAAAGTTCTGCATATAGATCGGATAATTCGATACGCCCATTTCAGCTGCAGCATGGCGGTCTGGAGTAGCCAGAATAACTTCACAGTCGTCTTGCTCGGCCAGATAATTAGCACAAGACACACCTGTATGTTGACCGTTATCGTCGTAAACCATTATGCGCCCGCGAAGCTCAGCACCGCTCAGTGCTTCCCATGAACTAATCGCAAACTCCCCACCATGCATATAATCTGTATCAGGAATACCGCCTGTAGCCATGATCACGATATCCGGTTTTTCAGCCAATATATCTTCCCGTGCGGCCATCTGCCAGCGCATCGTCACACCAAGCAATTCCGTTTCTGAAACCAGCCAATCCACAATACCGACTAAATCCTTACGCCAACCGGCCCGAGCTGCTAGCAACACTTGCCCTCCGGCTCGTGGCGCAGCCTCATACAAAACAACCTCATGACCCCGCTCAGCGCATACCCGCGCCGCCTCCAGGCCAGCAGGACCAGCTCCCACTACAACAACCTTCTTTGCCGGAGATGTGCTTTTATCAACGAGTTGAGGTATCGTTGACTCGCGTCCGGTCGCAACATTATGCAGACATAATGCCTCGCCCTCGCCATAAATCCGATCGATACAATAGCCGGCGCCCACACAAGGTCGAATACGCTCTGCATTGCCCTGCTCAATTTTAGTTACGATATTTGGATCAGCAATATGCGCACGTGTCATGCCAACCAAGTCCAACATGCCGCTATCGATTGCATAGCGTGCCGTTTCGACATCTGAGATACGACAGGCATGCACCACAGGCACATTTAATTCTTGTCGAATACTTCCAACTAACTGCAACCAGGGCGCTAACTTTTGCCACATAGGTGGCACCGAAAACAGAGAGATCCAGTAGTTGGTATCAGAACGCCCGTGGTTCAGATTAAGATAATCAATCAGGCCACTATCCTGTGTCATACGCAACGCTTGCATACCCTCTTCGGCCGACAAGCCACCGGTGCTATCGCCATGAATTTCACTACGTATTCCAACGATAAAATCATCACCCACAGCAGATCGGATTGCTTCGAGCATTTCAAGGGTAAAGCGCATGCGGTTGGCTAATGAGCCTCCATAACCATCCGTACGAGTGTTGGTATCCGGCGATAAAAACTGCCCGGGTAAGTGCGTAGTCGAAATAATCTCTACACCGTCTAAACCACCCAACTGACAACGTCGTGCGGCGTCGGCATAGTATTGTATAACGCGCTTTATATCGCCATGATCCATGGCTTTTGGAAATGCTCGGTGTGCGGGTTCTCGAACCCGCGATGGTGCAACTACCGGCAACCAGTCCCCCGCATTCCATGTGGTGCGACGACCCATATGAGAAAGCTGACAAATTAATCCGCAATCATGTTTATGCAACCGTTCCGAAAACGATTCAAAATACGGAATAATCCGGTCAACGCCAACATTAAGCTGTCCAAAGACGGGAGGTGAATCTGGCCCTACACAGGCCGAACCACCAAACATGGAAAGGGAAAGGCCACCTTCTGCCTTAACTTCATGGTAGCGCTGGTAACGTTCACCGGGCATGCCATTATCCGTGTACGCCGGTTCATGAGCGGTGCTAACAATACGGTTTTTAAGCGTAAGATTTTTGAGCGTGAATGAGGTTAAAAGTGGATCCATTTTAAAACCCGATTAAAAAATATTGTAAAAAAAACCATGATTATCAACGTCAACATGGGCATTTTGCAACCGGGTTTTACATTTCTCTAATTAAATCGCTTGCTGAGTATTCTGCCATCGAACAAACGCAACCCGAAAAGGAATCAGCATGATCAACGCCAGTGCCATTTTCACACCAAAATCACCAATCGCCCAGGTTACCCACGGCAAACCGGTTGCCACGAAAGCGATTGAGAAAAATAGTGCCGTGTCTACGATTGAGCCCAAGGTTGAAGAAACCAAAGGTGGCATCCACCAGCTTTGATTACGCAGACGATCAAATACATAAACATCAAATAACTGGGCAACCAAAAAGGCCGTTCCCGATGCCAATGCAATACGCGGGTTTGCCAATAATAAAGACATGACTACCGCTGCTACGAAGCCTACGATAACAACCTTGCGAGCAACCGCCGCACCTTGGGTTCGATTAGCAAGATCGGTTATTAGAAACGCCACCGGATAGGTTAATGCACCCCAGGTAAGCCAGTCGTTTATGGGTTGTTCCACCAAAATATTAGAGGCGGTAACAATAATCGCCATAGCGGCGACCAGCATGTAAAAAGCGGAATTCATATTAAAAATATCTCTGAAAAGTTAAGTCTACTATCTTTGCAACGATGCTTAGTGTCGTGCAGTTAGTCGACAAAGTTATAAAAATAATTTAGGAAAAATCAATCAGTTTCTGACGCAACTGATCCAAATCTGCATCTAGGGTTATAAAACGTTCTTCACCGGATAACGCCCGTTCAATATCATCTGGCAATGGTTCAACTGCGCCCAGTGCCTGTTCCACACCAACCGGAAATTTAGCCGGATGTGCAGTCGCTACGACCACCACTGGATTGTTGCTATCGTCTATCGAACGTGAGGCAAAACTGGCGGTCGCCGTGTGCGGGCAAATCGCCAGATTATTCTCTTTGTGAACACGCTGGATTTCCTTTACCGCGTCAACTTTAGTGCAGCGCACCGCATTAAAATGTTCGCGAAGGCTGGTCATTATATCTTCAGGAACGGCGTATTCACCGGTTTCGGCTAACGCCTGCTGAGAAGCCCGTAATGCATCAGAATCGCAATCCATTGCCCACCATAATGCACGTTCAAAATTGCTCGATACCTGAATATCCATACTCGGAGAAAGTGACGGCAGGGTTTCTCGTCGTTGCATATGCCCGCTTTCGAAAAAACGCGGTAACACATCATTTTCATTAGACGATAATGTGAGCTGGCCAATGGGGAAGCCCAGCTTACGCGCCACTTGAGCGGCTAATATATTGCCAAAATTTCCAGTCGGCACAACGAAATGAGGATTCCCCTTATCTGCCAGTTGTAAGGATGCCCATGCATAATAAACAACTTGGGAGACGATTCTGGCCCAGTTAATCGAATTGACCGCAGTAAGTTTTAAGTCATCAGCAATAGAATCTTGAAACATAGCCTTAACCAGGGCCTGACAATCATCAAAATCCCCTCGAATAGCCACATTCAAAATATTATCGTTGGGCAACGTTGTCATTTGGCGACGTTGTACATCAGATACACGTCCTTCCGGATGCAACACGACTACTTTTACTCTATTGCGGCCGGCAAATGCCGCTGCTGCAGCCGCCCCCGTATCACCGGAGGTGGCACACAGCACCATTGCTCGTTGATCCGTGCGATTTAACTGATCATTTATTAGCTCAGCGACTATCTGCAAAGCATAGTCTTTAAACGCGAGTGTTGGGCCATGATAAAGCTCTAGCAACCAACGATTTCCACCAAGCTTGGTTAACGGCGCAATTTGCGGACTGGTAAAACGTTTCAATCCTTTTTCAATCGCCTGCTCAACGTCAGAACAAGCAATAGAATCACCGGCAAAATAGCTCAATATACGCGTTGCCAATTGGGCGTAACTGGCATCCTTAAGTGCTGTAATTTCTTCGTGGGTGAATGAATCGATGTGGTCTGGCATATAAAGACCACCATCTTGAGCAAGGGCAGCCGTTAATATGACACTAAAACTCTTACGGGCACTATGGCCACGTGTACTGACATATTGCATGAAAATTTTGAAACTAAAAGTATCTCGGAAACATGGAGTCTACCAGCTTAGGCAAATCAGCCGACAACTTTTGTCAGTAAAATACATAATTAACGCCGCCAATTGCATATTTTGAATGGTATAGTTTGGATATGACAAAACTCAGCATAAACCTTAATAAATTTGCTCTGTTGCGCAACGCTCGGGGCACAGATTATCCAAACGTCGAAAGCATGGGGCGTCGTGCCCTAGCAGTTGGGGCTCACGGCATAACCGTGCACCCACGCCCAGATCAGCGACATATCCGCTACGACGACGTGCCGGTTTTATCCTCGCTGTGCGCCGCTCATACCGACATCGAATTTAATATTGAAGGCAATCCTGAGGACGATTTCATGGAACTCGTCCTAGCAGCAAAACCGGAACAATGCACCCTTGTTCCAGACGATCCTAATCAACTGACTTCCGACCACGGCTGGAACTTACAGGGTGATACTGAATCACTGTGCGAAAAAATTGCCATCCTGAAAGCCGAAAACATCCGCGTATGTCTGTTCATGGATCCGGATCCGGAACAAATTACACGTGTAGCGGCAACCGGCGCCGATCGAATCGAGTTATACACCGAAGCCTATGCCCGACACTATGGCAGCGAAAAGTCGAATGACACACTCGAGCAATACCGTCTGGCCGCAGAATGTGCGCATCAATGCAAAATTGGTGTAAATGCCGGGCACGACTTAAACCTGCAAAATCTAGGCACCTTTCTCAATATAGTACCAAGTGTTAAAGAGGTTTCAATTGGTCACGCCATAATTGTCGAGTCGTTTGACCACGGATTTGAGGCTACTCTGAAAAAATATCTAACCATTGTTAACCAGTCGGCGCCCTAAGCAGCACCAACACTGGGTTAACCCGGTTTGTGCGCTCGAATATGACTAGGTCTTAGCTCACCACCTTTTACTACTTCAAACTTTGCAGTTGAGCTGGACAACCGTTGCTTCGCCGCGTCCTGACCAATTGCCCGAACCAAAGCCGCAAAATTTTTACCACCAATAGAATCCAACTCCTTCAGCATTTCCTCGGTATACCACTGATTTCTATCCACCGCATCGCGAAGCTCAAATCCGCATTTGGTAACCACCTCAGATGTATGCTCGATGGTCTCTAGTATAAAATCCAGCCCAACCAAACCGAGCCACTTTGCCATTACATCAGACGGAGGGGATGACACCCCCAGCCAATCGGAGACCATTACCCATCCACCCGGTTTTAAAACACGATAAATTTCCGTATAGATAAACTGCTTATCCGGAATATGAATCATGGAATCCTTACTAAATACTACGTCAAAACTATCATCATCAAACGGCAGAACACCTGGCGTTACCAGCTGCAAGTCAATTCGATCCGAAAGACCTTTCTGTTCTACCAGTTTACGACCACGTTCGAGTAACAGTGCTTCAACATCAATACCAGTAACTCGTTCGGCCAAATGCGTATTTACCAGTTCAATATCGGCACCACCCGTGCCGCAGCCGATATCCAGAACATGACATCCACGGAGCGACACATCATCTACAATCTTAGCTACTTCAGCCGGCCCACCTGGTGATAAATAACCTTCACCCCACATCCACTCAAGACCCAGCATAAATGCTTCATCATACCCATGGTGTTGCTTACTCATATTTAAAATACCGGGTAGCCAAATAAGTGTGCGTGTGCGCCTGCAATCACTATAAACACCGTTGTGCCGGCCGCAACCACAATGAGATCCGATTTTAACGGCAGAGCTGCATCAGAAGTTTTGGCTCCTCTACTATTTGCCGATAATTTTTGTTGCAGTCCGGCTCGACCCTCAATGGACCACGGTATTGAGTGGATACCGATCAAAATTAGCGACCCAACGATTAAAATTGTCATTCCGAAATTCCCGTAACGTTAATTAAGAATTTCAATGTTACCACCTTCAATCAAATGGTTTATAGCAGAAGCAAGCGGAGGCTTTCCTGTTTATACTAGAGCCATACCAATGCTTCCTAATAAAACTTCGAACAACATTCGTTAAGCCACCGTTATGATGTCTCTCTCCGAGCAACTCTATAAAACCTGCGAAACTATCGCCGAGCAGATTCAGCTACCCAAAGTAAAGGATATTTACTTACCACTGCCGAATGAGCAAGCCTGTAAAACCAGAAAATTCGGTCTGGTCATACTGGACGATAATAGCACCGGTTTCTTTTTCAATTTATTAACCTTACCTGAGATGGGTTCGATACCCGATTACCCGCGAAACGTAATCGAGCTGGCTGCGTGGTTTTTACAAACCGATATAGATAAAAGAGCCATTGGCCTAGGGGCTATAGGCGCAATTACACGTCATTTATACGACCGTGCCAACTATATACCAGACACAGCAACCAATCCGATGGCTGATTTCAATTTCACCAGAGACGATCATGTTGGGATGGTAGGTTACTTCCCGAGACTCGTAGATCAACTCCGAAGTCAGGGTACACGACTCACCGTACTCGAACTGGATAAGCAATTTGTGCAGCAAGCCGACCGGTTTATTGTGTCCATGGACCCATCCGCATTGGAATCATGTAATAAGGTTTTATGCACCGCATCAACATTGATTAACAATACCGTTGACGAAATTTTGGATGCCGTCTCAAATGCTGAACGTGTGGCAATTATCGGTCCTTCCGCTAGCTGCATACCCGATGCATTATTTGATCGGGGTATATCTGTATTAGGCGGAACACGAGTCAATCAGTACGACTCGTTCAGAGAACATTGTGAAAGCGGTACAGACTGGCGACACGATGTTAGTAAGTATTGTATTGAACCGCACCGTTATCCCGGCACCAGCGAACTGCTTAAACGCGCCATATTACGATCAACCTAAGTGAATAGTAAATGTTTGCCAAATACCATTTAATTGTCATTGAGACCCAATCAGCAGTATGATTCTTATATGAAAATATTTATCGGTGTTTTATTACTATTATTATCCCTTGGCTCGTATGCAAATCCTGTGCAGTTCGCCACCGACCTGTATGCAGATAGCATAGACAGCGCAGCGGAATCCAGGCCCCTTGTCGTGCTCTATACAGCGAGTTACTGTATTTATTGCGAAGCAGTTAAGACCGAGTTTTTCAATCATATCGCTAGTAATCCGGAATACCAGTCTCGAATAATTTTGCGTGAAGTTGTAATAGATGGTGATATGACCCTTACGGACTTTTCCGGCACGCCCACCAATCATGCAAAATATGGTGCCGAGCGAAACGTAAAACTGGTACCAACGGTCAGTTTCTATGATTCTCATGGCAATGATCTGGTTGAACCGCTGGTTGGTGTACGCCTAATGGATTTTTATATGTGGTACCTGAATCAACGTATTGAAGATGCAGTGAATGCTTATCCGGTCAAGTCCGTCAAACAGGACAGCTAAGTTGGGAATTAGAAGTACCTGCCTTGGGATAATAATTTTCATATTTATCGCTGCATCTGCCCATGGGGATGTATTTACCATTCGCATACCGGATAAGCTGGATACTCCGCCACTGCAACGATCTCATAAAGCCTTGCAGGCTTTTTTAGAAACCTATACCGGCGAAAAGTTTCAAATTGATGTTGGCAATGAACTAAGTCTTCTACGTGAGCCCCTGACTAATACGGGTATTATTATTTCGGCTGCTCATACGCTTGGCGCTCTGGCTAAAGATAAAAACGTGACACCCCTCGCAATGTTCGATGACATTGCTGCATTTGTAGTTGTTGTGAGTGGCATCGATGAATCTATCTATCAACTAAGTGACCTATCCGGTAAATCCATTTGTAGCGAACAAATACCCGCTCTATTTACGTTACATCTATTATTTAGTATCGACAATCCTAATCGTGAACCGCTTATTCTTCCACTGCCAACTGACGAACGTAAACTGCGGCAATTAGCAATGGGAAATTGCTCTGCGGCAGTTATTAATATCGAAACTTACCTGAAAGTTTCAGCCGCAAATAAATCGCTAAGAATTGTTTTTCAAAGTCGTACTATGCCAACCTACGGTATCGGTATTACGAGTTCACTGCCGTCACCATTAAAAAACAGACTTGAGCAAATTGTCTTCTCCAAAGAAGCCAATAGTTTATTGCAGTCTTTTATAGTTCCGCTAACCGGAGCGCCGGGACAAATTATCAAACCGGATCTCAAACGATTAAAATCATTATCGGCAGTTCTGGAAAACTGGGGATACTAATAACCATGTCATATAAATTTTAAAATGTCTAAATTTGGCAATGTTGCACCACTCGATTTAGGTGTCATAACGGTAAGACCTGAATGGATCGACTATAACGGGCATATGAATGTGGCCTACTATGTCGCCGCGTTTGATCTTGGTCTGGACAAAATGTTTCAAATCATCGAATTAGATGAGAGCTATTTTAAACAATCCAATTGCTCATCATTTACCCTAGAGGCCCACATAAACTATATAGATGAAGTAAAGCTAGGCGACCCTTTACAAATAAATGCCCGCCTGCTCGACTTTGATCAGAAACGCATGCATGTATATCTGGAGATGCACCACGCAACGGAAAAATATTTATCGGCCACCACAGAAATGCTCATGATGCATATCAACATGAGCAGTCGATCGTCGTCCAATTACCCAATAAACATCTGCACCCACCTTAGCAAACTGTTTTCTGATCATCGTGATTTACCCCAACCGGAAAACTGCGGGCGTATTATCAAGATAAAAAGAAAATGAGGATGGTTGGTTTTCAGCAATCAATCATGATTAGCAGATGTAAAAATTCTGTCGTAGGTACTGCGCACCTCGGAGCGAGCCTCAGTTAATAAACCTTGATCGATCAAAGCCTCTTTATCCTGCAGCTTTAATTTTGATTCCGCGCTTAAAAAAGCGCGAAAGGCACTACTCAGAGCATCGGATTCCGCTTCTTCAATTAAGCCATTCGCGGCACATTGCTTCAGCAACTCCACGGTAGATCGATCGCGCAATAACTCAGGAATATCATTTCCATGCCGTAGAACAAGATATTGAGAGATAAATTCAATATCTACCATTCCCCCCGACCCAAGCTTCAAATCAAATTGAGTGTCATTGCTGCGATCATTAGCTGCTGCCATCTTCTTCCGCATATCATCAATCTCTGCAGCCAGAGACTGTATTTCCCGCTCACCACATAAAATCTGTTGTCGCGCACTTTCAAAAAGATCCGTAAATTCAGACGATTCACATATTAAGCGTGCACGAACAAGAGCTTGATGCTCAAAAGTCCATGCATGCTCGGTTTGATAATCCTCAAATGCTTTAATCGACGAAACCATTGCACCCGATCTGCCGCTTGGCCTCAGCCGAATATCGGTCTCATAGAGAATACCCGCGCGGGTGGTAGTATTCAGTACATGTTGTAATCGCTGGGAAAGTCGGCTGAAAAAATGCGATAGCACATCTGTAGATAGGCCAGAACTCCCACCATCGTATAAATAAACAATATCTAGGTCTGAGTGATAAGAGAGTTCTGCACTACCCAATTTTCCATAGGCCACAATGCCGAAAAAAAGCTGATCACGATAATCTGCCACTTCAGCTTTATAACGTGGATTCATGGATTCCTCAGCGATAATCACACTATGATACAGAACCGTTTCAGCCAGATCGGTTAGACAACGGCGTACTTCCATATCTTCAATCAGGCCAGCAGTTGCCATCGCTGCTAAGCGCAGAAAATAACCATTCTTAAACTCGCGCATGATATCCATCTCGGCTTCAAGATCACCTTTTATACTCTCTAATCGACGACCCAGTTCATGCTTTAAAGACTCAAGACCAATGTGTTTTGCATCCGAGAGTGGATTGAGCAATTCATCCAGAATAACCGGATGCTGACTTACCCATAAAGCTATCCATTCACTGGTGCTTATTAGCTCTACCAGTTGGGACAAGGCCAAGCGATTTTCCACAAGCAATACAAAATACGCCGAGCGTCGACCGATACCTTCCATCACCCGCACAAAACGAACTAATGCCTTATCTGGATGGTCTGTTGCAACAATGAGAGCCAATGCAAGTGGGAAAAGCCGATCCAGTCGTTCTCGACTATTACGTGAAAAACTACTGTAAAACCGGCCACTACGCACGCCATGAATAATATCTAGACAGCGCTCGCCATCCGTAAAGCCTTGGGATTCAAGCACCTCAATAGAATCGTTATGCTCGCTATCATCCGCTTCAAATAGTAACGAAAACTCTCGATGAATAAGCTCTTGATGTTGTTCCCGAATCTGTTCGAATGATTCAATTGATGTAAAACCCATAGATACTGCAAGTTCCTCAAGCTGCAACAGATCCTGGGGAAGTGTCTGGGTTTGTAAATCATCACGAATCTGTAAGCGATGTTCCGTATTGCGCAGAAATCGATAGGCATCGAGCAATAACAATCGCTTATCATTTGAAATGACACCAAGCTCCACCAGAACGTCCAGTGCTTTATATAAACTAGTGGTTTGTAATTGAGTCTCGCGACCACCTCTGATTAACTGATGACATTGAACGACAAACTCTATTTCCCGGATACCACCCCGTCCAAGTTTGATATCGCGCGCCCGTCCTTTACGCAACAGTTCCCGATCGATTAAATTCTTCATCTCGCGAATCGATTCAAATGCGCCAAAATCAAGATACTTGCGATATACAAACGGTCGCAACATTTGCATTAAATACGTTGATTGTTGTTCACTCCCCGAAATAGGTCGCATCTTAATGAGTGCATAACGCTCCCAATCCCTGCCATGGGTTTGGTAGTAATATTCCATGGCATCAAAAGAGAGTGCTAGAGGGCCGGATGCGCCATTCGGTCGTAATCGCATATCCGTGCGGAAAACAAACCCATCCGCAGAGGCCTCATCAAGATAGCGAATCAGCTCCCGGCCCAGACGTGTAAAGAACTCATCATTACTGATAACTTTTCTACCATTGGTATTTCCCGATTCAGTAAATGCGAAGATCAAATCTACATCAGAGGAAAAATTGAGTTCTCTACCACCGAGTTTTCCAAGTGCCAGTACAATCATTTCAGCAACTTGCCCACTGTCACCAATGGGTTCTCCATAACGCTCTGTCATAGCGGTTTTGAGATGCTGTAAACCATTATCAATCAGACTGTCGGCCAGCTCTGAGACCGCAGCAATCGTGCTCTCCAGACAATAAACACCACTTAAATCCGCCCAGGCTATAAGGGATAAATAACGACGTCTTAAAACACGCATCTGCACATAAAGCTGCTGTTTATTGCTAATTTCTGACAAACACTCGTTTACCTCCGAGCGAATTAAACCGGCCTGCCAACTGCTCGATAAACAATGATCAATAATCCACTGGCGCAGCTCACTATCAACAAAGAAATTTCGCTGCAAAAAGCGACTGTAGGCGAGTGCTTGCTGTTCACCATCCAGCAAAATTTGGGCGCTGTTTTTGTAGGTCATCGTATCTATAGGGCTTGGGCAATGAATACTAGGAAACGTTATCTGTAATAACAATAATGTCGATTAAATACTAAAAAATCCAGCAATTCACGCCTAATTCCCCGGCCATCGAAATAAAAAGCTAAATGCATATCGGTTCCAACCATTTGCTACATATAACCATGTAGGCGTAAACTGTGGCGCTGATTGTGTAAGATGGATGATCAGACGAAACATGTATTCGCGTACAAATACACCGTTGAGCCTATATGGCTATTAGGCACCCCTCCTGGAGAAAACAATGAAATTAGAAACTAAAGCGGTTCATTCCGGTTACAAACCGGATCCAACAACCAACGCAGTTGCCGTTCCAATCTACCAAACTACCGCATTCGCATTCGACGATACCCAACACGGAGCGGACCTATTCGACCTTAAAGTGCTGGGCAACATTTACAGTCGCATTATGAATCCGACCAACGACGTTCTCGAACAACGCGTTGCCGATATGGAAGGTGGTGTAGCTGGCCTTGCCCTTGCCTCGGGACAAGCAGCAACACTCTATTCGATCCAAACAATTACCGAAGCCGGCGACAATATCGTAAGCATGTCGACTCTGTATGGTGGAACTTACAATTTATTCGCCCATACACTGCCACAGCAAGGCATCAAGACACGCTTTGCCGATCCGGAAAACCTGGACGACTTAGCCAGTCATTTTGATGCAAAAACCAAGGCAGTATTCTGCGAATCCATCGGCAACCCAGCCGGTAACGTAATCGATATAGAAAAAGTTGCAGAAATTGCCCATGCCCATGGCATACCGCTGATTGTGGACAACACCGTGGCGAGTCCCTACTTATGCCAACCCATACAGTTTGGAGCCGATGTAGTGGTGCACTCACTAACCAAATATATCGGCGGACACGGTACCATTATCGGCGGCATGATTATTGACGCCAATAATTTCGACTGGGTGGCAAATAAAGATCGCTTCAGACGTCTGAATGAGCCCGATGAGTCTTATCACGGTGTCGTGTTCACTGAAACCGGTTTACCACCCTATATTATTCGCGCCCGTGTTGTACCTTTGCGTAATACCGGTGCCGCACTCGCGCCAATGAATGCCTTTCTCGCGCTGCAGGGTCTTGAAACCCTGCCGCTGCGTATGGATCGTATTTGTGAGAACACGCTGGCCGTTGCCAAACATTTACAGGCGCACTCAGCTGTAGAATGGGTACGCTATGCCGGTCTGGACGATAATCCTCACAAAGCGCTACTCGATAAATATATGGGTGGGCGTGGGTCTGGTGTTATGAGCTTTGGTATTAAAGGCGGTGCCGAATCCGGTGCAAAATTTATCGATGCACTGAATCTGGTTACACGACTGGTAAATATTGGCGACGCCAAGTCACTCGCCTGTCATCCGGCGTCTACCACTCATCGACAGCTTTCGCCTGAAGAACTTGCTACATCGGGTGTTACACAAGATCTTGTCAGGCTGTCCATTGGTATCGAACATATCGACGATATACTTGAAGATATTGATCAGGCCCTAGCCGCAACGGGCAAATAATTAATCCAAAATACATGTTACCGGTGAGAACGCTTTTGCGTTCTCACCATCTACAACATTCGCTCCGCATCTGATTAGCATTTGCCAACCAAGGAAGTGATTACTGGAAAATAGCATCGGTAGCGTCTATTCCTACGGAAGTCGAAGCCGTTCTGTAATTCATGTGAAAGGCGTTAAACGTAACATCGAATGGCGTTACTGTGTAAAGCCCTAGCTTGAAATAATAGCCTTTAACTTCATCATCCCTATAGCCGGTTGAACCCGTGTAGCGAATAATATTTCGCCAGCCCAAACCCTGACTGCAACCGTTATCCAAAATAGGGCACTCGCGTTTCCAGGCCAACACCTCACCATCGTCATCGCCTGACCAACGAACTTTATAAATAAACTCATGAAATTCGCCAAGCGAAAAGCTATCCGTTTCGTAAAGAATTCTTCCATCACCATTAACTCCCTGGGCAGTAACGCGTTCGTTATTCCATAAAGTAATCACAAACCTTCCATTCCATAATCGATGGGATAGAGGAGGTCGTAGACTGTCAACTCCTTCCTGAGTCTTTTCATGCCATTGAGATAGCACCAATCGATGATCCGCATCGATTGGAAAATCTTTAGGCAGCAAACTAGAAAAACGATACCAAACTACGTCGCCATTTTTAGCCACATGCATATCACGCAGTTCCGCTCGAACACCGTCAGATATTTCGTCGTCATAAGGCGTAATCGTAAACTTAACCGCCTTGGGGTGTCCCTTCCGAGATGGTATTTTTACAAGTTCGGCTGAATCACAGTTTAATAAACGTTTGGTGCTAACGTTTTCAATTTCTCCCACCTCACATTTAATCGAGGTGGTATTTAATTGAATCGATTGCCCTTCGATTATAACGTCATGCTGCTGTGCGATTCCGCTGGCTGAAAAGAAAGTCAGCCCAACACTAACAATCAATAGCCAAGGAGAGAAATCCCCTGAATTCTTGCTGTTCCTTCGATACTTCATTCGAGTTTTTCACCACAGTAATAGGTTGTCATGTAACGATAACACAAACAATATTCACAACCGAAATACCAGACGCAAAGTCATTACGGCGATTAACAGCATCAATCGCTAACGACCAATTCCAGAATAAACCGGAGGTACACTTCAGAATAACGATCTCTGTGGCGTTACTAATTATCCAACAGAGTGCTGAGTGTGTTTTTATGCAGTTCCCATCCAGCATTCTCCAGTTCCTGACTCGCAAGATCAGAAATCTTTCCTTCAATCCAAAGCTCGGGTTTACTGCCTGTCGTTAGCTGGCGCACATTCGTCATCAAATCCACACTCGCTTCACCTACCAGTTGCGTCCACCGCAAGAGGTATACGGGTGCAAACACTACTGCTTCCTGATTTTCATCTATGGCAAGAGGCAGTCGTTCCGTTAAGAGTATTTCTTGCAACGGTTTTATGTTTTGGTGATAACGATTAAAGAACTCAACAATACGAATCGAAAAACGTGCTTCATCTACGGATTGTGATTCCGCCACAAAGCCAAAAAATAATGCGTGGTTTCTGACATCCTTCAAACCGCGAACCGCTTCGATCGTCAATGTCATATCGGTTGGGCTAAGATTGGAGTTATTGAAAAAACTCTCAAACGCCCTCGAAGAAATTCCCAACTTACGGCTTTCTTCTTCGTTTCGTATCAGCAAATCAAGGGGGTCCGAATCCCAAACCAGGTCACCCACTTTGGTTAAATCACCGAGAGCAGATGGCAAGGACAAATCCAGTTGTTTCATCCCAAAGGAACCCGCTGCAGAATACTTTGATAATAATTCGAGTTCAGACTTTAGTGTTACATTATCCGTATACGGATCAACCTGATATTCACGAGCTAGTCCCCGATAAGCGCCTGTTATGCCCAAAAACCTTTTTAGATAACGTTTTCCTGCCTCAGACACACGTCGGACTGTGTCTTTATTCGAAGTGGATGAACCATTCTGTGATGATTTATTATGGGAACTCGCATACTCATTAATCGCATCGGCAGTATCCTCGACCCGTCGTTTAGTTCGTTTAAACCAGCGACCACACCATCGGGACGCCCTTCAATGTACTCACCGGGTGTCCCACAATCTGCACCACGCCCTCAACAGGCTTTTTCAATGCATCACCCACCGAATCAATCGTCAACTTTGATTTATCGATAGCCCTTAGTTCTTGAATAACATTAATTTCATGAACTCGACGACCAAGTTTGAGATTACCCGTTGCAGAGAATTCACCGAACGGCGTATTAATTTTATAGTAAGGCATCGCGCCCACAACCATTGTAGGAGATATGACGGTGTGATTAGCCCCTGATATTAACTTCTTGTCTATCAATTCTTCAGTGCTAATCTGAATATCGTCCGCCTCTACAATATCCGCATTGATACAGCTTGTAGCAAATAGAGCACTCAAAAATAAAAACAGGACCACGAGTGATAATGTGGCTCTACGCTCGTTCTTTTGATTAATTTGAAAACTAATCATGTAAGAAACACCTTAACGATCACAATAACTGGGGCGTTCACCGCTATTCGAATTAAAACAACGATCGTAGTAAAGATCTTTGTATGCTTCCTTTGACGCAAATCCGCTAACGCAACCGTTCATTAAAACGGCAAACAGGAAAAGAAATAGTGTATTTTTTAGAGCCATTATAGATAACGCTTTCATGAAAATAATCTTTAGGTGTGCAAGGGTTATATTAAATAATATTAAGCTTAATCTTTATTAGACAAACTCAACACTCGTCGCAACTAATTCGGTAACCGTATCATTATAACAGCCCAATCCAAATCAAAAGATATTGATTTATTTGCTATGCTTATGCACTCCGCGAGCGTGGGAACAATTAAACTATCCGATAAGCGATCGACTTATTCTGTTGTTTTTTTTGGATCGATGGGTACTAGATTAGTGTGATAATAATCGACCAAATTTAGCAAATACATGAACGCTATAGGCGATTTTCATGCAAACACCGCCTAAAAATTAACAGTAACTTGCATCAACCCAACTATCAGGTTCTCGAATGGACGATCTCTTTGATTTCAGCGTGCCCGAAAAACGTTTTACCGTAATGGGTAATCCAATTGGCCACAGTAAGTCCCCCAACATACACTCCCAGTTCGGACAGCAAACCGGCATCAAACTACATTACACCACCACTCAGGTCGATCCCGGTGGTTTTCCATCGGCGGTGCTCAATTTTCAGGCCAACGGCGGTAGCGGACTGAATATTACAGTGCCGTTTAAAGTTGAAGCCTTTGAATTAGCCGACAAACTGAGTAAGAGAGCCGAATATGCTGGCGCAGTAAATACGCTACGCTTTGAACAAAATGGCGATATCTACGGCGACAATACAGACGGTATAGGCTTGGTGCGAGATATTCGCGATAATCTAGACTGCCCTATAAAAGACTCGCGAATTCTAATCATCGGTGCCGGCGGTGCGGTGCGGGGTGCATTACTGCCACTGCTAGAGGAATCACCTACGGAAATTGTTATCGCCAACCGCACCGTTGATAAAGCAATGGCACTCGCTCGACACTTCAACGACAAAGGGGCTATAAGTGGCTCATCGTTAACTTCGGTTAAAGGTTCGTTCGATATTGTAATCAACGGCAGCGCGGCGAGTCTTAAAGGCGCGGTTCCGGCCATTCCAGAGGCCGCTGTTAGCGGTGCCAGATTAGTCTACGACATGATGTATTCCGATCAACCCACCGTATTTATGCGATGGGCAGAAAAAGCCGGGGCTAAACGCACCGTAGACGGGCTTGGTATGTTAGTCGAGCAGGCAGCCGAAGCGTTCAGAATCTGGAACAATGTGCATCCGCAAACTAAATCCGTAATGCTATCCCTGCGTCCAAATTCTTAAGTTTTTGAATAAAAGAGCCATATTCAACACAAAAGCCCTGAGGAAGCCTTCATTAAAGTTATTACCTCCAGCGTTTACATCACACGGTTCAATTGTCATAATGAATGACTGACATGCGCCAAACGAACGGTGTCGTTTTGCCCTAACGTAAAATTGGCGGTGGCTAATTTAGCTGGACTGTAACTCATTGAACTACAAATATAATTTATGTTCAGACGCAATAAAAATCGTTTTCGCTTACCCAGACACCGCAGTCTGTTTGGTCAACAGAAAAAGCAAAATGCGATTATTTTCAAGGGAAATACCCTGCGACGTAACTCAATTATTCACAACCGTACCGCGCCCAGCACCAGCGAACCGGTAAAACAAGTTGCAATTAGGCGAAAACTTTCACGCCCTCACTCCCCTCATCGTCTTACACTGCTTCTAAGTAATGCGCTATTAGCCTTTAGTATCGCAATATTTTGGCCGGCGGCAATGAGCACAGTAGATCATTCTCGTAATCAAATTTGGGGAATTGATCAGCAGAAGCTCAAACAGGTACTGGCCGGCCATCTAGAGCAAGATCAAATGCCAACCGAACTACTTATTTCTGGTTCGGGACAGAAACGTAATGGTCAAATTCACTATACCCTGGACGAAAAATTACAAAATGCTGCCACAGCAGGCTTGCAAAAATACCGTCCCGACTACGGCATGATTGTGGCAATGGATGCGGTCAGTGGGGAAATATTGGCCATGACCGACTTTCAGCGCGACGGCAACAACACCCATAACCTTAATCTCAAGGCCACGTATCCAGCAGCATCGGTATTCAAAACAATTACCGCAGCTGCAGCTATCGATTTAGGCAAGGCAACCGCCACTACCGTATTCCCCTACAACGGCAAAAGCACTACCCTATACAAGAAAAATGTGCTTTCACATAAAAACAATAAATGGACTAATCACCAGAGCCTGACACGATCATTTTCAAAATCGGTCAACACCGTATTTGCAAGATTGGGTATTTATACTATCGGTGGAACACAACTACTAGATTACGCAAACCGTTTTGCATTTAACCAACCGGTAAATACGGATTTACCACTCGAACCAAGCACTATCGAAATGGATGTCAATGAAGACTGGTCAATCGCCGAGGTCGCGTCTGGTTATACACGTAACACCAACATAAGCCCCGTTCACGCTGCCATGCTGGCCGCGACTATTGTCAATAATGGCAAAATGCCCATGCCACGAGTAATAGATGCAGTTACTGATGACCACGGTATTATTCTGTACGAGGCCGACCCACCACTATCCGAACAAGTGATCAGTGCCGAGACAGCAAAAGAAATGCGCGAATTAATGCATGAAACCATCGTTTCCGGGTCGGCGAGAAAAGCCTTTCGAAAATTTAAACACAAGTCTGTTAAGGCCGGTGGAAAAACCGGGTCACTAACCGGTTTTCATCCCAAAGGAAAGTATGATTGGTTTGTAGGCTATGCAACCGATGGCGATCGTAAACTCGCCTACGCCGTTTTATGTATCAATAAAGAGTTTTGGTACGTAAAGTCGTCGCAACTTGCCAGAGACATGATCGACGACTACTTTTCCGGCTGAACAAATTCGTAATAATTATGCGGGCATGCTCTGGCTAATGCCCTAAAACCTTCCATTTGTGAGCAGCATATTTTGAAGCAATATCTCGACACGGTAAAAGAAGTTCTCGAGGTGGGTACCCGTAAGGAAAACCGCACCGGTATTGATACCCTATCCACATTTAATATCAATTATGAAATTGATTTAGCTAATGGCTTTCCATTGCTTACCACAAAAAATATTTCGTGGAAAAACATAGTCGTCGAAAATTTATGGTTTTTATCTGGCGAAACCGATATTGGCTTACTGAAAAAACATAATTGCAAGTTCTGGGATATTTGGGCTGATAAAGATGGAAAAGTACCCAGCGCCTATGGAAATTTCTGGCGCCAATTTCCCGTTCATGATGAAAACGGTCGAGCAGCTTACAATGATCAAATAGGTTACGTGCTAGATCAATTAAAAAATAGCCCCATGAGTCGGCGCATGGTGGTTAATGCCTGGGCACCGGCCAATGCGCAGACTAGCGCACTACCTCCGTGTCATGCCTTTTGGGTGGTGAATGTTCAAATCGACGAAAACGGCGAACCCTATACCTGTTTGCACTTAACCCAACGCAGCTGCGATATTGCACTAGGGGTGCCGTATAACATTGCCGGGTATGCATTTTTACTTTGCCTGCTTTCTCATCTTAGTGGTATTCGGCCAGGCATCTTTGCCCACACCCTGATCGATGCCCATATCTATACGGCAAAGTCCGACGGTGGCATGGCGGAATTCGATCACATACCCGGACTAACCGATCAGATGGCCCGGGAAACTCGCGCGCTTCCTACACTAACCATTGACCCTTCGATTCGCAGCCTCGATGACATTCGTGCCCTGCTAGACGACGATACTGAAACCCTACTTAACGTCTTCAAATTGGAAAACTACAACCCTCATCCTGCAATTACCTTTAAGGTGGCACCATGATTGGCGCCATTGTAGCAGTGTCCGCCAACGGAGTAATCGGCAAGAACGGCGATTTACCATGGCACTACAGCGAAGATTTAAAACGCTTTAAACAACTCACCTTAGACTCAACCATTATTATGGGTCGCAATACGTGGGATTCGCTGCCGAGAAAACCGTTGCCAAAACGCCGAAACATCGTCATTACTCGACGCGGGGTTGAAGGTGTGGAGCACTATACTTCTATTGAAGAGGCACTGGAAAATACGGATTCACCAGTATGGATAATCGGCGGTGCACAAATTTACACACTGGCGTTGCCAATGATCGATACACTGGACATAACCTATGTGCCAGATATTGTAGAAGGTGAAAACCTTGTCTACTTTCCCAAGCTCGATGATAGTTGGAAAGTAATCGAATCCAGCCAAAACCCAACCAATCCACTTATTCGTCACGAAAGCCTAAAACGACAACCGGAAAATAATTAATACCATGGATGTCAGCCATATTTTTGATGACCTTAACGATGCGCAACGAGAAGCCGTATCGTCCCCTCCCGGACCCTTATTGGTTCTCGCTGGAGCAGGTAGTGGCAAGACACGGGTATTAACCTATCGTATCGCCTGGCTGGTGCAGGCACTGGAAAATTCACCACTATCCATCCTCGCGGTTACCTTTACTAACAAGGCTGCACGAGAAATGCGCCTGCGTATAGAAGATATGCTCAAGTATCCGGTCGGCGGTATGTGGATGGGTACGTTTCACGGTATTTCCCATAGACTGCTTCGCGCGCACTATGCAGAAGCCGGACTGCCACAGGCATTTGAAATACTTGATAGCGACGACCAATACCGCTTGATACGCCGTACCTTACGCGAAATGAATCTCGACGAAGGTTACTGGCCGCCACGACAGATTCAATGGTTTATCAATAACCACAAAGACGAAGGTCGTCGGCCCCACCAGCTTAATGTGGGCGATGATCACCAAATGCAGCAAATGGTGCAAATCTATGCGGCCTATGAAGAAACCTGTCAACGGCTTGGCTTAGTCGACTTCGCCGAGATGTTATTACGCGCTACTGAGTTGCTGCAAAACAACGAGCCGATACGACAGCATTACCATGAGCGCTTCAAACATGTAATGGTCGACGAGTTTCAGGATACCAATGCCATTCAGTATAAATGGCTGAAATTGTTTGCCGCGCCACGTAACAACATTATGGCGGTGGGCGACGACGACCAATCCATTTACGGCTGGCGTGGCGCCCGGGTCGAAAACATACTGCAATTTGAACAGGACTATAAAGGCAGTAACGTTATACGTCTGGAACAAAACTACCGCTCCACGGCAACCATTCTTAATGCGGCAAATGCGATCATTTCACACAACACCGGTCGCATGGGAAAAAACCTGTGGACCGATGGCAACGATGGAGAACCCATCCGTATTTATGCCGCCTATAACGATAACGACGAGGCTCGTTTTGTTATGGGGCAAATTGAAGACTGGGTGAGTAAAGGTAATGAACGGCAATCCATTGCCATACTCTATCGTTCCAATGCCCAATCGCGAATATTTGAGCAATACCTGATTGATCGCAGTATTCCCTATCGCGTGTACGGCGGATTACGCTTTTTCGAGCGTGCCGAAATTAAAGATGCGTTGGCCTATTTGCGCTTGCTGAATAACCGGGCATCGGACCCCGCATTTGAGCGAATCATTAATGTGCCCACACGGGGTATTGGTGCGCGTACCATCGAAGCGGTGCGCGATCATGCCCGCGCCCATACGGTAAGCATGTGGGAAGCCGCCATTGCCCTATCCACCGGCACCGTTCTTCCGGCTCGTGCCAGCACCGCACTTGCCCGCTTTGTCGAATTGATTAACGACATGGATGCCGACACCGACCATCTGGCGCTAGCTGAGCTCACCGATACCGTGCTTCGCCGCAGTGGATTGGTTGAACATTTTCTGAAGGAGAAGGGCGAAAAAGCCGAAACCCGTGTGGAGAACTTGGAAGAACTCATTAACGCCACACGAAATTTTAATCCCGATTTATCCGAAGAAGATCTTGATCCATTAAGCTTATTTTTATCCCAAGCAGCATTGGAGGCCGGTGAAGGTCAGGCCGAACAATGGGAAGATTGTGTGCAGCTAATGAGTTTACATTCCGCCAAAGGTCTCGAATTTCCCTGTGTATTTTTATGCGGGTTGGAAGAAGGTTTGTTCCCCCATCAACGCTCTATCGAAGAGCCCGGTCGGCTCGAAGAAGAACGTCGTCTGTGCTATGTCGGCATGACCCGTGCGATGGAAACCTTGTACATTACCTATGCCGAAGTACGTCGTTTGCACGGACGAGAAAACTACTCGCGCCCTTCCCGCTTCCTCTCCGAAATACCCAAAGAGTATACCCAACAGATACGCATAGCGGCTAGCACAGCTATTCCCCAGCGGTTCCCTCAAGGGGAAACCGGTGGCATGCAACTCGGTTCCCGGGTAACCCATGCAAAATTTGGCCCGGGTACCATTATAAATCTCGAAGGCCAAGGTGAATATGCACGAGTGCAGGTTAACTTCGAGTCGGCAGGTAGTAAATGGCTGGTATTGGCCTACGCTAATCTTCAAGCCGCCTGATGAATTCTCCTGTCGAACCGCTGAAACAACTATTCAATCAAGCCTATACAGCCTATAACGATGGCGACAGCAAAAAGGCGCTAACCACGGCCTACCTAATTCTGCAACAGGATGCCAGCAACGGCGATGCCTACCAGATCGCTTCAATGAGCGAAGCCAATCTAGGCGATTTAAAAGCCGCACTGGTTTTGCAGCACGAGGCCATTCACTGCCTGTATCCCGTCAGCATAAGTTGGACTAAATAGTCTGATTGCCTAAGAGACAGTTTTAGTTCATCGTTCACCTTAAGAGGAAACGATGATGACAAACAGTAACAAGTATAAAGATAGCGCCGAGAAG
>CAJQKF010000052.1 GCA_905478855.1 uncultured Gammaproteobacteria bacterium | reverse complement strand
AAGCAACTTTGGCCTTGAATTCTGGCTTGTGCAATCGTCTTTTCCTTCTCATTTACATTCCCCATAGAATAATGGAGGAACGCCCTTACGTCATCCTTGCTCTGTCCAACTTATGGGGTCCACTTCTGAATGCTCAACGAAGTAACTAGCGGCAAGGCTGCTGCAGAGTACATTGTCAGTTGGCGAAGCACGTCACGACGGGGAAGTATAGAAGCCTGAGAAGTCTCATTATCGATCGAATTTTCCAGAAGGTTAGATTCATTCAGCTGTTCTATGGCTAAAACAACTAGTTGTTCGTCAGCATCTTCAATTCCATTGCGATGAAGCACGTTAAGCAATTCATTCATATCATTTAGATCACAAGAAGCTTCCCAAACAATTGCCGATACTTTATCAAGACAAAGAGCCTTGTCGTTATCCATGTCATAAATTACAGTTTCCTCACCCACTTTTCTCGACAAGAGATTACCCCGTCGAGCTTTCAAGATAAAGTCATCAGTTTCGGCTTTCATGTTAATTAACTTCGTTGTACTTTTCTTTGCCGGCATAGCCTAACAATAACGGTGCGACAATAGTGGCCTCGCCTCGCTCACTCTCAATAATCGTAACATTTTCAACTACCCGGTTTAGCATAGTTAAAGCGCGTTCTGGTGCACGTTGCGCAGAATGCGTATATTGCAACAATGAAATCATGCCCAAACCTTGAGAAAGGCATTTCGGTTGCCATACAGAGTCAACACCATATTGGCAAAATGCAATAAGTTCTACCGATAATTTTTTCTGATGAGCTTGACTGTTAGCATCTGGGGAAATAGTTGTGGATTGTGTCGAGTTATCAGAAATACGTAGCGATATAGGTTTCCGATAGGGCAATACAAACCCTTCCGCATCAATAACTGCAAACTCATCAGAGTAATATTTGGCACCATGTTTGAGGAACTCCATTACTAGAGTTGATTTCCCAGCGAATGACTTTCCGGGCAATAAAATTCCACGTCCTCTCCATTCAACAACACCAGCATGCATAAATAGGTAATTATCTGAAAGCTCCGCAACGGTTAACGTGCTAAATGAATCAAAACGATCCAGCAGTTGACTAAACTCAAGCTGTTTACCATATAACTCATGATCGCAGTAAAGGTTATACAGAACACTGGTAGAATTTGGTTTTCTTATTGGAACCACAGAAAACATTCTATCCACCAAATGCATGCTACTTAACTCACTCCTATACGGAATACGTAGCATTAGCGAATTTAAAATCTCTTCCTCATCGGATCGCACACCAACACGAACCCCATAGGATGTAAATGAAAACCCATGCGTCCAGCCTAGATCATCTAAGCCATGCATGCAGGATGTGTATAGACTTGGCTTGAGCTTCGGTAAGGACATTAAAAGCATAGGATTTGAATAAATGCCTACGTATAGTAGCTAAATAAAACTACTAAATATACCTATAGCCAAAAAAATAAAACCCACTTTGTCAAAATGTACCCCGTATGCCCTCAACTTTTCTGGTTCATTTCGGAAACTCAGCAATTACTGTTGTGCCGAGATCAGGTTGTGATTCTATACATAGTTGTCCTGAATGGGCTTCTACTATTTTTTGACATAGATATAGACCAAGTCCAAACCCGCCCGTAGCCCTTTGTCTGGAACTGTCCGGTCTCCAGAACGGAGCCGTTGCCATTTTCACCTGTTGTTCTGACATTCCATCGCCATTATCCGAAACCATCAGTCTAGCTACGTTGATTCCTGCGTCAATCTGAACAGACACTAATCCACGATCAACCTTATTATGACGAATCGCATTATCGAGAAGATTACGAAGCAGAAGTCTAAGTTTAAGTGGGTCTACATCTAAAAACAATATCTCATCTGGAGGCGTGAATTTTATGGGAATGTGGAGAAAATCCTCATTGATCACCTCAGAAACAAATTGTCCTAGCTCAATAGACACATAGTCTAAAATCGCATGAGTTGAATTAAGTCTTTCAGCTTCGAGAAGAGAGCCAATAAGCTGCTCCATTTCATTAGCATCACGGGCAATACTATTCGTCATATCAGTCTCATCCATAAGCGCCAATGAAACTTTTAATCGCGTTAACGGTGAGCGTAGTTCATGACTTATCGCGAGTAACAGCTGCCTTTTCGCTTCCAGCATACTTGCCAAATCATCACCCATTTTATTAATACTTGTCGCTAAAGTGCCGAATTCATCTTTTCGCTCTACAACAATTTTATAATCCAATTCTCCCATGCCGATATGCTTAACCCCTTGATCCAACGCCCCAATCGGACGGAGCATCCAACGCAGTATCCAGTAACAACTGCCTAAGACAGTAAGGCTAAGTACAATAACCAAAAATGCTGGCCCTGCCCACCCATTACGCCTAGACCGGTCTTTTGTCAAAAATGTCAGCTGATAAGAATTCTTCTTGACCCTTATTAAGAACTGATTGTGATCGTATTCACCAAATTCAATATCCTTGTTGTTGTTTCGCTCCCTATGAAATATGTCGATATCGTTTTCGACCAGAGCATTACCGTTAGATGACCAGTTAACATTGGGTCCATTTATAACAATATCTACAGAGAGTTCTGTCGACAATTGCACAGCCGTGTCTAAATTTGGCGGTGTGCCTATATCCACAAGAATATACTCGACATATCTCCGCAAGTGAGGATCTACTGCATCTCTATAACGCTGATCCCAGGCGCTACGGACAACCCCGGAAATAACAGCAATTAAAACGATACCGGTTATTATGAATAACGCGAGTAATCGATAGGATAACCGATGGCGTCTAGGACGCTTATCAAATGCATCATTCAATGAAAGTATACCCCTGCCCCCAAACGGTGCGAATATTATCCGTAGGTTTGAGTTTATTTCTTAATCGACTAACCGCTATGTCTATCGCTCGGGAATAGATTTCACTATCGACTCCTCGCAACGTAGACAGTATTTCGTCACGGCTAAATTTTTTCCTCGGCGATTTTGCGAATAGTTCAAGCATTTGATATTCTCGTGTGGTGAGCTCCACCACCTCGTTTCGAACAGTTACCTCTTGTTTCAGCATATCTAGTTCTAAATCGCCGAAAGATAATTTATGAATTGTTTGTGGAATAGGATTAATCCGTCGCAAGACATTCTGAATACGTGCCACAAGCTCGCGAGGTTCAAAAGGCTTTGATAGATAATCATCAGCGCCAAGCTCTAAACCGACAACCCGATCGGTCACATCTCCGCGCGCTGTCAACATAATAATGGGAATTTGGCTATCCTTACGAATAGTACGGCATACGTCAAAGCCGTTGTGCTCGGGCAGCATTACATCAAGAATCACTAAATCGACGAGATTATTGTATAAATAATCAATGCCATTTTGTGCATTCGTTTTGCAAATTAATTCTAAATCAAAACGCTGAAAGTACGCAGCCAGTGGCGGGCCAAGCAGTTCATCATCGTCAATCATTAGAATTCGAGACTGCATTAGGAGATTACCCGTAGATATTGAATTGCCGGAAAAACGGACCCAACTGTCGCTTGGATACGTCGCATAGAGGGTAGCGCATTTGTTACACTACCCTCTCCTTATATCCTAACTTAGTTCCACTTTTGCATTTTACGCTCAATTTTATCTCGCATTTGTCTCTTTTGATTAGCGGATAACTGATTGGAAAAATCTGCCAGTGCCACAATAATTTGCGTAGCCTTATTCTCAATAATAGCCGTTTTATCTTCCACTAATGCAATAGCCTGCTGTTGATCCATCTCATCCGCAAGCATCAGATCCATTACCTCAGTCATTTGCTGCCGACGACCTTGCTTTGCTTCTCGCCCGATATCGATTATCAAAGACTTTACGTCACTTAAAGACTGTGATTGCTCAGCGTTTAAATTGAACTCGCTTTCTACATGACTGACCCAACGTTCCGAATGCCGATCGATGCCACCGTGGAACTTCCATGCAAAAACGGAGCCGGCAATACCAATAATTGCGAATACGCAGATTACTATTTTTCCTGTTTTCTTAAGTCTCGAATGGGACATAATAATTACCTCTACTTGATATTTAATTGGAGTACGTAGAGTAGTTACTATTGATCATCAAAGGGTTTCAGCGAGGTATCAAATTGTTTCAATTTGTAACAAATCACTTTTCTATTGTTACGAATAAGTGGCTGTTAGTCCTCCAGTTTTTGCTTCTCACCAAACAATTCGATTACTGCAACACCGCAAATCACTATTAATCCTCCAACTAATACAGACATCGTTAGTTTTTCTCCAAGGATAGTAATTGAACCGGCAACCCCTACCACGGGTAACAACAACAAATACGGCATCACTGTCGACACTGGAAATCGGGCTAGTAACTTGTAGAAAATTCCATAACCAATAGCTGTCATAAATACAGCTAAGTACCCTATTGTTCCCCAGCCGACCCAAGTTGCTTCCCGGAGAGCGCGATATTGACCATTCTCGAGAAATAAAGACGCAACCAGCATTATGGGGCCAGCGAATAATGCTAACCAAGCGATCAGCGCAAACCCTTCCGTGGTTTTTAAAGATTTGACCATAACCTGAGCTATTGCCCAGGTAAATGCGCCCCCAATAACCAAGCATACAGGAAACCATTGGCCACTCAGCTGTGGACTGCCACTGATAAAAGCCACACCTAAGAAACATGCAATGATGCCACACCAACGAACCCAGCCTACTCGCTCTCGATAGGCTAGCCACGCGGCGATTACCCCGAAAGGCACTTCAGTTTGCACGACAAGCACCGCCGTTGAGGCATCAAGATATTTCAATCCGGAGAAGGTTAATCCATACTGTATCGCTGAACCTAATACGGCGATCTGGAAAACTCTGAAATATTCGCCTTTGGGTCTTGGCACAAACCATATTAAAATCAAAGCGGTTAAGCAAAACCTCATTCCCATCAACATGAGTGGCGGAAATTCATCTAGCGCTGCCTTCGAAAAGGTGAAGCCCAAGCCCCACAAGACGGGAACACTCACCGCCATAAGTATTTGTATTGGACTCATTCGTTATTCCTGTTTTCTGGAAAACCGAAATAAGTCATTACTCGCAATCCGGTAACCTAATGTATATTTAGTTTATACGCCCGCGCTAGGAAATGGAGCCTAGTCCGGATATACCTTGTATTCGTTGGCTTCTAGCCACTCCCAGTCTGGTCCTTGCCAGCCGCAACGTTTGAAGTCTACACGACCCGCTGTGTTAAAAAAAACACCTTCAGCCAGTAACATTTTTTTTTGTGTACTTGCTCCTTCGCCGTCCCCTGTTCGCTCACTCACTTCGCCCTTCGCGTTAATAACTCTCTGCCAAGGTATATTAACGCCCTTTGGCGTTGCTGCTAGCGCAAATCCAACTTGCCGCGCAGACCCACGGCGCAAGAATCCCGCCAATTGACCGTAAGTCGCAACTTTGCCTTCAGGTATTTGCCGAATCAACTCATAAATCTGAGAATATAGCTCCGAACTCATCAATCAACTACGTACATGGGTTAGAGCCCCAAGGCTGCAATTCTTGCTTAAATAAATGACCGGTAGTGCCATCAAACGTAAGTTCCAAAAATGATTTTGTCTCACTAGAATTTAATGAATCCGTCATACGAACTTTTAGCAATGCCCGTTCGTCCACAACTTCCCAACCAAAAGACTTATCCCAAAGTACACTGCACCCATAGGTACGTTGGGTAAATAACTCGGCCTGTTCAATCAAAAATTTATGATACGGTATTTTTGATAAAAGACGATAACGCTTTACGTTAATTCCATAACCGGAACTAGAACTCTGAAGAAAGGACATGTACTTTTTATTAACCTTAGCCGACTTCCCCTCAACTTCAACAAGCAAGTTATGGTGTTCAATAGAAAACTTGCCACCGAGTGGTGTAATTTCAGAAAGGCTCGCATTTAATAAACTGAATTCAGCGCCACACCCTGTGCTTAAATCACAACGAGATGTATCGGTAAACTTTAAAAACCCGGACTGCTTCAATTTCGTACCAGGTCGTACCAATTCCTTTTGCGCGCCAAGAGCACTATCGTTAATTTTCGGTTTCATCGAACATGACGATAATGCCACAGTCAGCAATACCGTTAAAATCACTCGTCCCATCACACAAGTTCGTTTCACATGTACACCTTTATTCATAAACATGTAACTCCTCACCGCGTAATTCAATTTTTGCTAAGCTAACAATGGGCAGTGACCTAAATCCCAACATAGCTCGGCCACCTTCTTGTGGTTTTTCGATTACGCAACCAATACCAATCAACGAAGCTCCACTTGCGTCAATTATGCTCGATAACGCTTTTACAGTTGAACCGGTTGCAAGAAAATCATCAATTATGATAATTTTTTCGCCAGCGGTTAAATATTGCCGTGATATTAAAAGCGTAACATCAACACCCTTTGTTCGGCTTTTGGTTTGAGCACAATAATAAATATCTGTCATCACGCTCGATTGATGTTTACGAGCATAAAGGACGGGTACATTATAAATACGTGCCGTAGCCAATGCAGCAGGAATACCGCTTACTTCAGCCGTAACAATTTTATCTGGCTTACCGATACCAAGTTTACTGAATTCATCGTGAAAAGCTGATCCCATTCGTTCTGTAAGCATAGGGTCAACCTGATGATTTAAGAAACCGTCAAGCTTTACGATACCCCCACCAACATGAATTCCCTCAGTATTTATACGTTCAACTAATTCTTGCATTTTATTTTCCAAATTGAGAAGTGCTATTCACTCATGCCCCTTCATTTTCTCGTCGCTCACTAGTCGTTCTAGGGTATCCGATAACAGTAACAAGTTTTCGTTAGAGGAGAAACGATGATCTGCATTTTTGACATAACAAACATGAACATCATCTGACTCTACCGCGTGTAAAATTTTATCAGCCGTATCAGCCGGCACATCCGAGTCGAGCAACCCGTGCAAAAGTCGTATAGGGCAATGTAGCTTTATCGGATCGCGCAGAACTAAATGCAATCTTCCATCTTCAATAAATTCTCTACGCAGAGGCATCCCTTGCTCCGTATAGTCAGATGGTAAATATATAATACCTTCATTTATCAGCTTTTTTCGAGTTTCATCGTCAAACTGACTCCACATTAAGTCTTCACTAAAGTCCGGTGCGGCCGCAATACCAATCAAACCAAACAGCCTATCCTTAAGAACAGTGGCTATTAGTAGCATAATCCAACCACCCATACTTGATCCAATCAAAATCAGTTTTCCAGTTGTACAATAGTCAATAACGAATAGGGCATCCTCCATCCATTGACCTATTGTTCCGCGATCAAATTCGCCTGTCGACTGTCCATGACCTGAGTAATCAAAACGTAAATAGGCTCGTCCATTATCTGCGCAATGGCTTGACAGCCACTCGGCCTTAGAACCACTCATGTCTGAAGCGTACCCACCTAGGAAAACCACTGTCGGGCCTTTTCCAGGAAAATATTGGTAAGCCAGTTGATTACCTGTGGTTGTTTGTAAAAACTTAACTTTGTTTATGTCATTCATATAGACTCGTCTACGGTTTCTTAAAAAACGTCCTGTTCTGAGCTTTGAAAATCAATCTATCCCGCTCAATGGATAGTAACTTTACGTTGTTGGTGACGGGTTCACCTTCTTTATAAATAACATCATCTATCATTACAAAACGGCGCACAGGGTCAGCTGAATAGGAAAGTACACTAATGATGAGAGGTGGTAGATCCTTACGAATTTCCGCTGGCAATCGTGCTAAATCCACAAGCTGTGGGGTTATTTGAGGAGACTCCAATTCTTCCTCACCATTACTTTGCGTTTTAGCTACCCCTGATACGCTTTCGTGTTTATCCACTATAACTTCTGGGACTTTAGAAACCAACACTCTAGTGCTATCGAGCATATCTACGTCCGGTAATTTGACCGACAACTCTGTATTCGGATTAAAAACACCCTGACTGCTATTGGAATCCACGGAAATAGAGCGAATCTCGGCTCGAAAATACCAAACAAACCCAGCTAAAATAACGCAAAGGGAAACCGCGATAGAGACGATAAAAATTGCCAATCGTATATTGTATACAGAACCTTCAGACTGCAACGTATCCAAAGTTTCGACTTTTCCAAGTGAACGCTCACGTTCTGATTTTTTCAACGCATCCAGAATATATGACATGGTCTGAAATACTTAATTGGCTTCTAAAATCGGGTAGTTGTGGTAACCAATCCGGCTATTTAATTGGATTAACTCAGCTACATCTACAATACTGCGCACTTGCAGACCGGATCTAATTTGGAATTGATTTAAAGCATTAAGAAGTTCTGCATCCAACATCGCTCTATCAATACGCGAAATTGCACCCATTCCGTAATTCATCTGCTCAAAGTTCAATGCTCGCCGTAACCAAAGAACATCTTCAATAGATGAATTTTCACTAATAGGGATTCGATCAAGGGCCGGTGGTTTCCATAAAACAAGTGTTTCGCCGCCCCATAACTTGGTTAATTCGGAAACTTTAATACGCACGCTTTTATCCGAAAATCTAATAACAGCCTCATCACCCACTAAAAATGTTACCACGATATAGCCAAGGCTTTCACCATCACCATTCACCTGAATCATTGCCGGTCGGTTTATATTTTTTAAGTCATCCAAATTATCAACGAGGCCAAAACACTTCAAGCCTAACTCTGAAACAGTCACACAATCGAATACTATGGTTGTAGGTAAACGCCATTGCGAAACCAGTTCCCGCAACCCATTTAACCGACTTACTTTCTCTACTCCAAGATTACGGAGTGTGGACTTAAGCGCACTCGCGGTTAGCAATTGTTCAGGCAAGCTAACTAAGTCCCGTTTAAAAGAAGCCGATTCTAATTTCCGAGTTATTTCCGTCGCATATTCAATATGTAGACCCGGACTTTCGGCAAACGCTTCTTTTGCAATCGACAAAAACGAGTATTGAAAATTCATGCTCGGTGGTAGGGTATACATCCACTCAGGTACCCAACGCTTAATTTTCGAATCTATTTCGCTCGGTAATAAACTAGCGTTCAAAGTATAAAGAGCCGATGCCAGAATCAAAATCAATAACAAACTGAAACCAATACTTCTATTTCTCACACCATTATCACTCCCCATCACCTCCATACCTGCAACTCTTACAATTTTCGCATTAACTTGTTTATTACCTGTTGAGTAGGCTCCCAACAACGCTCTATCACAAAGAACGTTAATAATTCGTGGAATGCCGTTACTAAGTCGATAAATACTCGAAACTGCCGATCGAGTAAATAGGAAACGTTCACAACCACTTTGCTTCAATCGAAATACCAAATACTCACGCAAATCCCTTCGATCTAGAGGTTTTAAGTGATAACGCGCGGTAATTCGTTGCGAAAGTTGACGCAATGATTTTTGGGACAGCATTTCCCGTAATTCAGTTTGCCCGACTAGAATAATTTGTAGTAGTTTTTTCTGCGATGTCTCTAAATTTGTCAATAAACGCACCTGCTCGAGAACATCAAAGGAAAGATTTTGTGCTTCATCGATAATCAATACCGTATTCCGTCCTTTTGCATGGGCGTCTAATAAATAACTATTTAAATGGTCCAGTAAATTCTTAACCGTTGCGCTAGATTCATAATTGATCCGTAGTTCATCACAAACCGATTGCATCAGCTCAAGTTCATTTATTCGTGGATTTAATATTAGCGCAACATCAACGTTATCTGGAAGTTCGCTGAGTAACCGTCTACACAGGGTTGTTTTTCCTGTACCAACCTCTCCTGTGAGCTGTACGAAACCTCCTCCTTCTCTAACGCCAAACAGCAGGTGTGCCATCGCTTCGCGATGATGAGAGCTCATAAACAAATAGGCCGGGTTCGGTGCTATCGAAAATGGCAGTTCGGTAAAGCCAAAGTATGATTCATACATAAACGAGACTATTTAAGCAGTCGCTATCGCACATATAATGGTAATTATCGTAATCCTTAAATTGACCGTAGGCTTTTTTCATAGTTAGGAATCACACCAAAAAAAGTTGTCGCTATATTTGACGCAAAAATTAAGAGATTGATTAATCGAAAACTTTATCCATAAGTTTCGCTCATTCGGCAATTAGACGAAAACGGCTTAATAATTGATCAAACTCATCAATAGTACGTTCGATAGTGTTATCCGTTTGCGCCACTGCCCGCTCATATCGTCCGATAAGTTGTTGTAGTTCGTGGAGCTCTTGTTCTTCCAAGTCGTTCTTAGGTTTTGTTCTTTTTTCCATATCGGCAACTAAAGTTTGCAGTTGTACCGTGTTAAACGACTTTTTTTTCTGCAACTCTGCAAGCTTCTTGTCTCGAATATTTATCAGGTTTTGTTCTGATTCATACTTTCGCAGTAGTTGTGCATCAATGCGTTTTCTTTCCTCTTCTCGAATTTTCGCATTTTTAACTTCCTCCTCTTTTAACTGTTCCGCAGCGAGTTCTTCGTTAGTTGGTAGTACAACTCTTACGTCAACCGAACGACCATCCTCGAGCAACTCAGTTACATTTTCAGAGACACACTCACTAGCGACATAATTGCCATAATGCCACTGTCCGTTGGCATCCTGGCATTTCTTCACGCCCACCGCTAAACTCACTATCGGCATAAGTATTATCATTACGGTTAGAGTTTTAATTTGCTTACACATTTTAATTTTTATCCGGTGCAGGTCTCATCAGTAAATATAAACCCAGGATAATCATGGGCAGACTGAGCAATTGCCCCATAGTCATCCATTGTAAAGCAACGGCGCCCAGATGAGCGTCTGGTTCGCGAACGAATTCTATACAGAATCGAGCGATACCATAACCTGCAAATACCAATCCAGTAACTCGTCCAGCAATACGCTTGTTACGAGAATAAATCCATACAACGATGAATAAAACTAGGCCTTCAAAAAACGCTTCATATAATTGCGACGGATGTCTTGGTAAGTCGCCAGCATGTCGAAAAACAACTCCCCACGGCACATCCGTTACCCGTCCCCAAAGCTCCTGATTGATGAAGTTACCAATGCGTCCCACCATTAATCCAAGCGGCATCAACGGCACAGCAAAGTCACCTACATCTAATAACGTTCGTCCAGTTTTCCGAGCAAAAAACCAAGCGGCGACAACAACACCGATTGCTCCGCCATGAAATGACATACCGCCTGACCATACCGCAAATATGGCGATTGGATTTGTTAGAAAATAGTCAAAACTATAAAACAAGACATAACCTAACCGCCCTCCTAAAATTACACCAATAGCGATATAAAACAACATATCCCATACTTCATCTGGCGTCCACCCACTATTCGGTTGCTTCGCTCGAGACACACCTAGCAACGCTCCCCCCACAAAACCGACTAGATACATTAATCCGTACCAGCGAATCGCAAGTGGCCCGATACTTAGAGCAATTGGATCAATATCCGGAGCAATAAACATATTACGTTACTCAATGAATAAATTTATCGACTATTTTGCAAGCTCATACGCACCACCATTTTGTTCAGACCACTTAAGAGGATCATGTAAAAACGCTTCGACTTGATCCAAAGTTTTGGTGTCAAAATGGCCCTCAGCACGGCATGCTTTAAGAACGTCCCACCAGGTGGCCAAATAATGCAGAGTCAAATCATTCTTTGCCAGTTCCTCTTTGGCTCCGGCAAAACTATCATAATAAAATACAACCATCGTATGCTGAGCCACTGCACCAGCATTTCTTAACGCATCAACAAAACGAATTTTAGATCCTCCATCGGTTGCCAGATCCTCAACTAACAAAACACGCTGCCCTTCATGAATAGTTCCCTCGATCTGCGCATCGCGTCCGAAGCCCTTGGGTTTCTTCCGAACATACTGCATCGGTAATGAAAGTCGATCGGCAATCCAAGCCGCAAAAGGAATACCTGCCGTTTCACCGCCGGCTATTGCATCGAAAGCTTCAAAGCCTACCGATCGATTTAACTTGGATATGGAAAAATCCATAAGTGCCGAGCGTATACGAGGATAAGAAATTAACTTACGACAATCGATATAAACGGGGCTTGCCAAGCCTGATGTAAGTTTATATGGCTCATCCGAGCGGAAATGTACTGCCTTTATTTCAAGGAGCATTCGAGCCGTTAATTCCGAAATATCATTAACATCTGGATATGTATTTGAAAACATAAAATTCCTAATTTACTAAAGTTATATACAGAATCATATCAGAACAATCTAACAATCTACTGCGGGTTGAGCTATTTTAAGCAATGAGTCATTATAGCGGTTTTACGGTTTCTGCAGTTCCTCTATATTTCTGAATAACAACAGAGCTTCTGGATTTGCTAATGCCTCCTTATTTTTTATAATTTCACCCTGTACTACCTTTCGAACAGCAAGTTCCACTATTTTGCCGGATTTAGTTCTAGGAATATCGGCCACTTGAATCACTTTTGCCGGCACGTGCCTAGGTGTCGTGTTATCCCGAATTCTTTTGCATATGGTGTTGATAATAGCGTCATCAAGAACAACACCTTCACGCAGTCTTACAAACAGTACGACTCGTACATCACCGTTCCAGTTCTGTCCAATTACGATACTTTCAATCACTTCATCAATTTTTTCGGCCTGACGATATATTTCTGCAGTGCCTATACGCACCCCACCGGGGTTCAGAACAGCATCGGATCGTCCGAATATCATCCACCCGTGTACTTCGGTTTTAGCAACATAATCTCCATGACACCAGATATTCGGAAACTTTTCAAAATACGCGCGGGTATATCGAACGTCATCGGGGTCATTCCAAAAACCAATCGGCATCGATGGGAAACTGTTCATGCAGCAAAGTTCACCTTTCTCGCCAATAGCAGCAATCTCTCCATCATCTGTGAGTACCTGTACATCCATACCCAGAGCCGCAGTTTGAATTTCGCCGCTATATACTGGCAATGTGGATGAACCTAGCAGAAAGCACGAAACAATATCTGTTCCACCAGAAATTGAAGATAAACAGACATCTTTCTTAACTGATGTATAGACATAATCAAAACTCTCGGGAGAAAGTGGTGACCCCGTAGATAGAATACTTCGCAAAGAACCTAGTTTATGAGTTTGCTTCGGCTTAATTCCTCCTTTCGCACAGGCGTCGATAAATTTTGCAGACGTTCCAAAAATGTTAATCGCTGATTCGTCTATATAGTCAAACAACACATTACCACTTGGATAAAACGGTGATCCGTCATACAGCATTATAGTAGCTTCCGACGCTAATGCGGACACTAGCCAGTTCCACATCATCCACCCACATGTTGTGAAATAGAATAAACGATCTCCGGGTTTTACGTTGCAATGCAATTGATGCTCTTTTACATGCTGAAGTAACGTCCCCCCTGCTCCATGTACGATGCATTTAGGTACCCCGGTCGTTCCGGACGAATACATAATATACAAAGGATGATTAAAATCGAAGTGTCCAAAGACGATTTCTTCAGCAGCGATCCCCAAAGTAAATTCACTTGCTAAAACAGCTCCCACGTTTTTAGAAATGTCGGGGTTTTCGGCAACGAATGGAAAAATAACAGTTTGTTCTAATGTTGACAATCCGGCCGCTATATCATGAAGTTTCTCAAGCGTGTCATGAGCTTTGCCGTTATACCAATAGGCGTCGATTCCAAACAAAAACTTGGGTTCGATTTGACCGAAACGATCCAAAACACCACTGACGCCGAAATCTGGCGAGCAAGATGACCATACCCCACCTAAAGATGCGGTCGCTAACATTGCAATAATGGCCTCAGGACAATTAGGCATGAAACCCGCAACACGGTCACCGGGACGAAGCCCCGCGAGCCTCAATGCTGCAGAAAGACAGGACACCTTATCGTATAACTCGGCCCAACTTAAAATGCTAATGTCACCCATTTCATTTCGAAAAACAATTGCATCTGCTTCATCTCGCCGGCGCAATAAATTCTCTGCAAAATTCAGCTTTGCCTCAGGGAACCATTTTGCGCCGGGCATGGCCTCGACATTGTGCACCACAGTATTCCCTTGCGAGGACGCCTTCACATCACAAAAAGCCCAGATTGATTTCCAAAACTGCGGAGAATGACTAACCGACCATTCATGCAAATCAGTAAAACTAGCCCCCGTATACTGATATTGCTTACTTAAGTAGGTCTGAAATTGACTAACCAGACTGTTTTTAACACTCTCATTATCCGGGATCCAAAGCTTTGTATTCACGTACACTCCTAATTAGTAGGTAAAACATTCAAAATGCATTTAAATTTTGCAAACACTATGATTATGCAGTTTATTTTTGCGATAATAAGGGTACTTTACGTTTACGTGCAAATATATCGGTACAACTTTTATGCAATCAGCACATCCTAATACACGAGAAGAACTCACAAAGAAATTAGCTTTGGAAGCCGATACACGTCTGCCCGATGTGGATGCCAAAATTGTAAAACCATTTTTGTCCCAGTACTACCGTCAAACGGCAATCGATGAATTCGAAAGCACTAGCATCGGAGATCTATACGGGGCCGCATTAGCCCATTGGCAATTTGGAAAGAAACGCCAGTCGGAGCAAATACTTATACGAGTCTACAACCCTAAATACGAAACCCACGGGTGGCAAAGTAGTCATTCAATTGTGGAAATCGTATGCAATGATATGCCTTTCCTCGTCGATTCAATTTCCATTGTACTCAACCAAACCGAACAAACCATCTATCATTGTCTCCACCCTGTCTTTAGAAACAAAAGAAACTCAGAAAACGTTCTAACCAAAACCACCGCCAGTGATAGCGCGAAAGACGGGGTTATCCAAGAATCTTTCATGCAATTTCACATAGATCGCATAACTGAATCCAAAGATGTGATCCAACTCGAAAACAGTTTAGCCGATACACTTAACGATGTGGTCTTGGCCGTTAGAGACTGGAAAGAAATGCACCAGTCTGTTTCCGAATTATCAAAAACTATAAAAATAGGCGCCAGTAGCTCAATATCAGAGCAAAACGAAGCCGGGGAGCTGCTTGAATGGATTGTCGATGATCATTTTACATTTCTCGGCTACGCCGTAATTAATAGCGCAAGCTATGACCCGGTTGGCACTAACGATAGCGGTCGCGGGATTTTTTGCAGTATTAGAAAAACAAATACTGAAATCATTACCCATGCTCTTCCATGCAACGTAGACACCTACCTTTCTAACTCACACACGCTTGTCGTCAGTAAAACCAATCATCGGTCAACAATACATCGACCGGCGTATTTGGATTTCATCGGTGTTCGTGTAGTTGATAAAAAATCAAAAACTGAAAAAATACATTGTATCGTCGGTTTATTTACTTCCGCGGCCTACAATCAGGACACCCAAGACATACCGTTTATTCGTTCTAAAGTTGAGCGAATAATGCAGTCGGCGAAGTTAACCTCCAAGGGTCACCTTGAAAAAGCTCTACAAAATATTATCGAAACCTACCCGCGGGACACTCTGTTTCAAATTGACGAGGAACAACTAAAAACCATTTTCATGGGCATTCTGAGTTTGCAAGAACGTCAGCAAATTCGTTTATTCGTTGCAAACGAACCATTCGGCCGATTTCATTCATTTTTGGTATTTATGCCAAGAGATCGATTTCATAGTGATTTACGGAAAAAAATTGGCGACATTCTTTTGGCAGCATATGACGGCAACGGTATTGAATTCGACGTAACGTTTAGCGAATCGGTTTTGGCTCGTGTTGAGTATCGTGTCTATACACCACATTCCAATAACAATGCACCTAAAGTTTCTCTACTACAAAAGAAAATTGAGGAAGCCAGTGTCAGTTGGAATGACGGTCTTCGAAAAGTGCTCAGTGAAACACACGGTGAGGAGCACGGCGTCAAACTTTACAGTCGATACAGAGATGCCTTTTCACGCGGCTATCAGGAAGACTTTAGCTCTAGACGAGCAGCCCATGACATTCAACGTGTTGAGGACGTAGTTCATTCTAGCAATCTTGGAATCTATTTTTATCGGCCAATTGATGTAATGGATGGCAGTGTTAGACTTAGGTTGTATTCTCAAGAGCACGAAGTATTGCTTTCAGACATTGTGCCAATGATAGAGAACATGGGATTAAAGGTTATCAGCGAAAAACCTTATGAAGTGCAGCCTTTAGGCCAGGCCGTTGTCTGGATAAAGGAGTTTTCTTTAAGAACTGGCAGCGATGAAAACATAATTGTCGAAGATGTTAAGGAAAGCTTCGAAGAGGCTTTTTCTGCTGTATGGGCGGGTGTAATTGAAAATGACGGATTTAACCGACTCGTTCTAAGTGCGGGGTTAACTGCACGAGAATGTGTCATTATTCGTGCGTATGCAAAGTATCTAAAACAAATTCGTATTCGTTACGGACAAGACTATATTATTGATACATTAGTCGGCAATCCGAACATGGCTCGTAAACTGCTTGAGTATTTTCACCATCGTCTAAATCCGTTATCGGATAACACAAAAGAAAACCCCCGCAGTGAACTCGACAGAGGATTAGAACGTATCGTCAATCTAGACGAGGATCGTATACTTTCAGCGTATATTAACCTGATCGATGCAACCATTCGAACAAACTATTATCAAAAAGCAAACGATGGAGGAGTGAAATCCTACGTCGCCCTCAAGTTAAAACCGGGTGACATCAATCGAATGCCAGAGCCAAAGCCGTTATATGAGATTTTTGTTTATTCGCCACGATTCGAAGCGGTTCATTTACGTGGTGGAAAAGTTGCGCGTGGTGGCTTACGTTGGTCTGATCGACCTGAAGATTTTAGAACTGAGGTTCTCGGTTTAGTTAAAGCTCAAATGGTAAAGAACGCTGTTATTGTGCCCGTAGGTTCAAAAGGTGGTTTTGTTGTAAAGAAAATGCCAGCCGGAAATCGCGAACAGCAAATGGCCGAGGTCATCAGTTGTTACCAAACATTTATTCGCGGCATGTTAGATATAACGGATAACATAATTGCAGGCGATGTAATTAAACCCTCAGACGTAAAGTGCATGGACGACGACGACCCATATCTGGTAGTTGCCGCAGACAAGGGCACAGCCACCTTCTCTGATATCGCAAATCAAGTTTCCTCTGATTATGGTTTTTGGCTTGGCGATGCTTTTGCCTCCGGTGGTTCCGTTGGTTATGACCACAAAGCAATGGGCATAACAGCTAAGGGAGCATGGGAATCGGTTAAGCGGCATTTTCGTGAGATCGGCATCGATACCCAAACCCAGCCATTTACTGTAGTTGGTATCGGTGATATGGGCGGCGATGTTTTTGGAAACGGTATGCTGCTATCTGAAAAAATCCAACTTATTGGCGCATTCAATCACCTGCATATTTTTCTGGATCCTAATCCCGATCCAGAAGCCTCATTTCTTGAGAGAAAACGATTATTCGAAACTCCCGGCTCGAGTTGGTCAGATTACGACAACACCTTATTATCTAAGGGTGGCATGATCGTCGAGCGTAGCCAAAAATCAATCCAACTTTCAGACGAGACTAAATTAGTGCTGGGAACGACGGTGGATCAAATGAGCCCTGCTGAGCTTATGCATACGATGCTGAAAACCCGTGTAGACCTGATATGGAATGGTGGTATTGGCACATATGTTAAGTCAAGCAGCGAATCTCACGAACAAATAAGAGACCGTGCTAATGATGGACTTCGAGTTGATGTCCAACAACTTCGCTGTAAGGTATTTGGTGAAGGCGGTAATCTTGGCATGAGTCAATTAGGACGAATAGAGTTTAACCGCGCCGGTGGACTCTGCTATACGGATGCTATTGATAACTCTGCTGGTGTAGATACCTCAGATCACGAGGTAAATATCAAAATCCTGCTTGATGGTATTGTCAATTCAGGAGATTTAACCGCTAAACAACGCCATACAATACTCGAGCAGATGACCGATGATGTGGCCAAACTAGTCCTTTACGATAACTATGGTCAGACTCAAGCGATTAGTCTGGCTGCCACCAATGCAGGTGAGCATTTCGCTCAACATATGCGTTTTATCAGAGATCTTGAGACATCTGGAAATCTAAATCGCGCGTTGGAATACCTACCTGATGAAGAGCAAGCAACTGAGCGTACTCAGGAAAAACGAGGTTTGGTAAGAGCCGAGCTTTCTGTAATTTTTGCTTATAGCAAGTTGCTGATGAATAACAATCTGATGTTATCTAATGTGCCGGAAGATCCTTTCCTATCAGGAAGACTCATCGAATATTTTCCCGCATTACTGCAGGAGAAATTTCCAGAACACCTCGCTAATCATCCACTAAAACGAGAAATAATCGTTACGCATATTGTTAACGATATAGTCAACAGAGCAGGCCCGACGTTCGCATTTCGCATGCGAGAGCTAACGGGGGTAACGGACGCACAAATCGCGCGGGCCTATACCATCACTACGGAAGTTTTCGAATTTAGGAAATTGTGGACACAAATCGAAAGTCTTGACAATCAAATTGATGACGCAGTGCAGAAAGAAATGTTAGGGGATATCAATGACCTAATAGAACGAACTGTGTCCTGGCTGGTACGATCAAAATCCATTGATATGAATATTTCTGAAACGATCGTCTTCTTTCATGAGGGTGTTAACCAACTTATAGAAAGTTTCCCCAGAAGCATGGATGCAGGAAACCGTCTGTATCAAAAGAAACGTCTGAAAAAACTTTCTCAAGCGGGTGTTGGAACAGATCTCTCTCGACAAATATCGTATCTGTCGGCTCTATCCGCAGCATTCGATATTGTTGAAGTGAGTCAAAACTGTAATGTTGATGTTCCTACCGTTGCACAGGTTCATTTCGGTGCAGGTGATCTTCTTTCATTACATTGGTTACGTAATCGCATTACCAGTCTACAAGTACGAAACCAATGGCAGGCTATGGCTGCATTTAGTTTACGTAACGAAATTCATCTCCAGCAAAAGCTATTAACGGAAAAAGTTTTGAACCAAAGACAAACTGATTCGGCCTCAACTATGTTAAAGACATGGGGTAAACAACAGTCTGTTTCCGGGCGACGATTTCTGTCGTTAATAGACGATTTCAAAGCGGCAAGAGAAATTGACTTTGCAATGTTATCGGTAGCGATTAGCCATATTAAGGATTTGTAGCTACTCGACAGCACCCGTAATATATACCGTTTTCATTCATGTCAGTTTTCGCTAACTGATATGAATATTCCGATTGAAATGAGACAAAAAGCATACTCACAATACACTAAAACAACCCGATACTACTTTCGGTATTTAATACTACTCTGACCAGATGTCGCTGGATTCAACATAAAAACGTGTATTTGAAGCCATCGTATTTTTAAAAATAATTACCCATTAATTGTGTGATAATTGAATACATAGCAGACTCGATTTCAACTCTAAAAGGTGTTTAGTGTGAATAACAATTCCTCCTACGACTGTATCGTAATTGGTGCAGGCATTATTGGTACAACTATCGCCATGTACCTTTCAGAAGCTGGAAAGAAGGTATTAATTATGGATAAAGGAATCATCGGTAACGGCACAACGGCAAATACTTTTGCATGGATTAATGCCACATCCAAAACTAATAACCCGTCTTACTTTGCGTTAAATCTTTCTGGGTTAAAGGAATATGAGTCTTTATCGAGAAGATATGGTTCAGACAATACTGGTTTTAATCGGAGTGGGATGATCGATATTGTTTCAGACAGAGACCCAGGGGTTCTCTCCTTGTTACACAAAAAATCAAATGCAATACAAGAACTGAACTGCCGTGCACAAATACTAACTGATTCTGAAATTCGTGCACTAGAACCGGCAATAACTGTGCAAAATGGAGATTCCGCTCTTTACTGCATTGACGACGCCTGGCTTGATGTAGAAACCTATTTATCTTTCGTAAAAAAACAACTAACAAGATATTCAGTAGAAGTGTGTGAAAATACGGAAGCCACGAAGTTAACATTGGACGAGACGGGGCGTGTCAACGGTATCGAAACAACAAACGGCCACTACACCACAGAGAATATAATAATAGCAACCGGTTCAGCTTTCTCTAGCACCCTTGCTGAACTTACTGATTACCCACCCTACGAGAACCGCTTCCCAATGCAAACGGCTCCTGGCTTGCTTTTACGAATACCAGAAAAATCAATGAGCGAACCACTCACTTGTGTAACCTATATAAACAACTCTGATGGATTACATTTTCGACCGATGAAAGACGGCGGATGTCTGGCAGGATCTGACTATACCGACGGTTTGGTCAGCTTTAGTCAAGATCAAGAATCCCAGGAACGCGCTGCAGATCATTTATTAGAAGCCGTAAAAGAATATGTACCGGGCATTAATCCGGATACATTTATTAACGATTGTTACTGGGGTATTGGTGTGCGCAGCGTGCCACTTGATGATCAATCTATTTTAGGACCTATAGAGGGTTCCGATGGCTTAATTCTCGCTTGCACCCACAGCGGAATCACCCTTGCTCCGATTATCGGAAAACTAATAAGTGAGTATTTAGTCGACGACAAAATACCGGAAGGAATGCAGCCATTTTTATTTAAACGGTTTACGGATTAAAATCAATATTCCAGAGTTTTTTGCACACAGGAAAACTAGAAAACCCTCTCCTAGTCGGGATGCACTGCAGCGGCTGTCGATAACTTCTAGACATTGTAAACTAGGTATCGCTAGGTGTTGCAAAACTCGATAATTGCTTCACAAAGTATATCGAGCTCGGCTTCCGTATTGAAATAATGTACTGCTGCACGGTTTATACTCTTTAACTGTCTACTCTCAAAATCTAGCCGAGTCGACCCTATTCCCGATACCCCAATTTGTATTTTTTTCGCACCCAAAAACATACAAAGTTCAGCGGCTGTTTTGTGGTGCAGGCTAAAACTAACAATACCACTTTTCATCAAACCAAGATCCAAAACATCAACTCTATCAAGACTTGCTAACTTTTCCCTCAGTTGCCCTGCTAGACATAACACTCTCTGTTCAATTCTATCGAACCCAATAGAGTTCGCGTAATCTATAGCCACACCCAGCCCGATTAGACCGGCTACATTATTTTCCCAGTTCTCATATCGTTTTGCACCGCCAGAAACTTGATAACTGGACAGTGAATCCCATTTTGCCGAGTGAAGATCCAATGTCATCGGCGGAAATATATCCATTGAATCTTTATTTATATATAAGCCACCAGTGCCACGCGGGCCACGCAAAAATTTTCTACCGGTAAAGCTCAGTGCGTCACAGCCGATTGCATCAACATTGACATTAAGTTGCCCTACCGACTGACATGCGTCTAGTAAGTAAGGAATACGAAATCGACGCGCAATTTGCCCGACCTGTTGTGCAGGATTAACCAGCCCACCACTTGTCGGCACATGGGTAATACTAATTAACTTGGTCTTGGAATCGATCATAGATTCAAGTGCTTTAGCGTCGAGTTGTCCGTTCTCATCATCGGGGACCACGCTGACCTCACATCCGGTGAGACGTGCGACATGCAAGTATGCTATAAAGTTTGATGCATATTCTGCTTTCGCCGTTAGAATTTTCTCACCAGGATTAAGACTTCTAGCAAAACCATAAAACACAGCATTCCAGGCCGCCGTAGCATTTTCCATAAAGGCTATTTCACTTTCTTGACATCCAAGCATAGTGGCTGCTGATGTATAAAAAAGATTAATTCGGTCTGATGCCAAGTCCTCTGCTTCATATCCGCCGATTTGTGACTCAAGATCAATATGAGCTTTAACTGCATCGACCACCGCAGAAGGCATTAGTGATGCCCCACAATTATGCAAATGAATAAGGTTTGAACAGACAGGTGTATCGCTGCGTACTTTCTCTAAAAGAGTAGGCTCAAACATAGTAGAATTTAATAATAAAAGTGAAGATAAATTGGATGAATTTAGATAACACTATCACAACACCTTCAGGCATGGGATACAATTGCACCTATAGCAAATTCGGGCAAAAAAATGACACCTAAAAAGAAAAGACCCGACAATATATATGCGCCTTATTATTGGCCCACTTGGAGTGGTCTAGGAATAATGTGGGTGTCTAGCTTGCTACCTTATAGTGTAACCGCTCGATCCGGTCGTTTTCTAGGATGGATACTATTTAAACTTCATCGTTCCAGAAGACGAATAGCCTATATAAATATACGCACGTGTTTCACGGATAAAACGGACCAAGAATGTTTAACATTGACTTCCGAGCATTTTAGTCAGGTTGGCCAAAGCTTTATGACCACTGGATTTAACTGGTATGCAAGTCGTAAACGTATTCTTGCCATTTTTAAAATCAAAGGAATTCATCACTTAAATAAGCAACTGGCAAATGGCAAGAATATAATCCTGCTTGCTCCCCATTTTGTTGCACTGGAAATCGGCGCAATTATGCTCGCCAACGACTATCCCACAGTATCCATGTATCAATTCGTTAAAAATGCTCGAATGGATCGGGCAATTAAAAATGGGCGGTGCCGCTTCGGTATGGAATTGGTCGAACGACGTGCACCACTTAGACGATTGATAAAAGCAATTCGAAGTGGTAAGTCTTTTTACTACCTACCGGATCAAGACCCAGGTCCTCGGGCAGGAATTTTTGTGCCATTCTTTAATATTCAAACCTACACTTACCCAATGTTATCCCGATTTGCACAGTTGGGTAAAGCCGTGGTGTTGCCCTGCGTAACCAAACAACTGGATGGTTGTAAGGGTTACGAAATGACAATTCGTGAACCACTAGTAAACTTCCCGAGTTCTGATGAAACCGTAGATACGACAGTTATGAACCAGGCAATTGAGAAAGAGATTCTCGACATGCCGTCACAGTATCTGTGGATACATAAGCGATTTAAAACGCGACCCGAAGGCAGTCCGGATTTTTATTCGTCGTAACGAACTTCAGTAATTTCGTAGGTTTTCTCCCCAGCTGGTACGACTACGGTTACCTCATCATCTTCGCTTTTCCCCAGCAGAGCGCGAGCAATTGGAGAGCTAATTGAAATCTGATTATTATTTAAATCAGCTTCCATTTCACCAACGATTTGATAAGTGGTTTCTTCTTCCGTATCAACATTATATAACGTTACATGCGCACCAAATACAACTTTTGAACCTACATTCAATGATCTTGGATCAATCACTTCAGCGATCGACAAACTGCGGTCAAGAAGCTGTATTCGACCCTCTATAAAACTTTGCTCCTCTCGCGCCGCATGATACTCGGCGTTCTCAGAGAGATCACCGTGTGCGCGAGCTTCCGCAATCGCTTGTATGACAGTCGGTCTTTTTACTTTTTTAAGATGGCTTAGTTCATCTCGTAATTTTCGTTCACCTACTTTTGTTAATAAAACTCTATCGTTCATGCTAATTCCAAATGTAAATTCTGTATTGTTTCCACTGACATCTCTTCATTACCCAATGCTTCAGCCGCGGCTTTCGCCCCCGCCAAGGTTGTGTAGTAAGTAATATTATGCTGCAAGGCTTCCCGACGAATTGTATAAGAATCCGCTAGAGACTGTTTACCGGATGTGGTGTTTATAATCAGATCATATTCATTATTCTTAATACTATCAACAACGTGAGGTCTGCCTTCCGACACTTTATTGACTATATCCACCTCCAATCCAGCTTCACTTATCGCCAATGCCGTTCCACGAGTTGCGCTTATTTTAAAACCGTGTGCTTGATATTTCTTCGCGACTTCAGCAATGCTTGGTCGATCAGTTTTATTCACACTAAATAGAATATGGCCACTAACGGGTAAAGTATGCCCGGCACCATGCTGAGCTTTCTCAAAAGCTTCGCCAAAGGTTCGCCCTATTCCCATGACTTCCCCAGTACTCTTCATTTCAGGACCAAGCACGGTATCGACGCCTGGAAACTTGATAAACGGAAAAACCGCTTCCTTTACATTAAAGTATTTTGGAATTATTTCGCCTGAAATCCCTTGCTCCTGCAGCGTTTTTCCAGCCATACAACGCGCAGCAATTTTAGCTAAAGGCCTGGATGTTGCTTTAGACACAAAGGGTACCGTTCGAGAAGCTCTTGGATTAACCTCAAGCACATAAATTTGATTTTCCTTTATAGCAAACTGCACATTCATAAGACCGACAACACCCAATTCCATAGCCATAGCTTTTGACTGGCTGCGCATTTCATCCTGAATTTCCTGCGACAAGCTAAACGGCGGCAGCGAACATGCGGAATCTCCTGAATGCACACCAGCGGCTTCGATATGCTGCATGATGCCGCCTATTATAACTTCGAAGCCATCGCAAATCACATCAACATCTACTTCAATAGCATCATTCAAAAAACGATCCAACAACACAGGAGACTCGTTCGAAACGTTTATCGCTGCCTGCATGTAATTGCCCAAATCCGTGGCGTTATAAACGATTTCCATGGCTCGACCTCCCAGAACATAAGATGGGCGCACAACCAGTGGATAGCCGATTTCTTCGGCCCGGCTAATCGCTTGTTCAGCGTTAGAAGCCAAACGATTTGGAGGCTGTAATAAACCCAAACGGTTGATTAACGCCTGAAACATTTCCCGGTCTTCGGCGGCATGAATGGCGGACGGAGATGTGCCAATCACCGGAGTTCCGGCAGCCTCAAGTTCTCGTGCAAGTTTCAGTGGCGTTTGGCCACCGTATTGCACAATCACCCCGACCGGTTTCTCAACTGCAACTATTTCCAGCACATCTTCCAACGTAAGTGGCTCAAAATATAAGCGATCGGATGTATCATAATCGGTAGAAACTGTTTCCGGATTACAGTTAACCATGATCGTTTGGTAACCATCGGCTTTAAGTGCCATAGCCGCATGTACACAACAGTAATCAAACTCGATTCCCTGGCCAATTCGATTTGGCCCGCCACCGAGCACAATAATCTTTTTCTTATCCTCAGGTTCCGCTTCACATTCCACTTCATAGGTTGAATACATATACCCTGTGGGCGTAGAAAACTCTGCGGCACACGAATCTACTCGCTTGTATACGGGCCTTACATGCAATTGCCAGCGACGACTTCGAACGGTCGACTCGTCAACATTCAGAACTTCAGAGATACGTCTATCCGATAAACCAAGACGCTTAATCGACAAGAACTGTGCAGCAGAAATATCATCGATAACGCAGTCAGATAATATATCCTCAGCTTCGACGATTAACTCTATCTGCGCGACAAACCAGGGATCGATCCCGCTTATTTCATAGATATCATCTACAGAAATACCAAAACGCAACGCATCCGCCACGTACCATAATCGCTGCGCCGTGGGGTTACGTAAATGTTGCGCAAGCATTTTTCCATCCGCATGATCATCACCACTTGGTTCGAACATAGGTTCAAACCCATGAGAGCCAATTTCCATGCTACGCATCGCTTTTTGCAACGATTCGGGAAACGTTCGCCCGATCGACATAGCCTCGCCAACTGACTTCATTTGTGTGGTCAGAGCGGCATTTGCTTTGGTGAATTTTACAAAATCAAAGCGCGGAATTTTAGTAACAATATAATCGATAGACGGTTCAAAACTGGCAGGGCTTGCACCACCGGTAATATCGTTTCTCAGCTCATCAAGCGTATATCCCACAGCTAATTTAGCGGCAACCTTGGCAATTGGAAAGCCGGTAGCTTTGGATGCCAATGCCGATGAACGTGATACTCTCGGGTTCATTTCAATAATAACCATACGCCCGGTTTTTGGATCTATCCCGAATTGAACATTTGAACCACCGGTATCCACGCCAATCTCACGCAATACCGCGATACTCGCATCGCGCATGATCTGATACTCCTTATCAGTTAAGGTTTGCGCTGGCGCTACCGTTATTGAGTCACCAGTATGAACTCCCATAGGATCAAAATTCTCTATAGCACATACAATAATGCAGTTATCCTTATGGTCACGAACCACCTCCATCTCAAATTCTTTCCAACCAAGAACACATTCCTCGATTAGTAACTCTTTGGTAGGAGACGCATCCAGGCCACGTTGACAAATCTCGGAATACTCCTCACGATTGTAGGCGATACCGCCGCCACTGCCACCCATCGTAAAGGAGGGACGAATAATGGCCGGAAAGCCAACCTCGTCTAATACCTTATAAGCCTCATCCATGCTGTGCGCCAGATCACCTTGTACCGTTTCAAGTCCTATCGACTGCATCGCAATTTTGAACTTTTCACGATCTTCGGCCTTATCAATGGCCTCCTTCGAGGCGCCAATCATTTCAACGTTGTAATCCGCAAGAACACCGTGGCGCGCCAGATCAAGCGTGCAGTTCAGCGCTGTTTGCCCACCCATAGTCGGTAAAATTGCATCCGGGTGCTCTTTTTCTATTATTTTCTTTACCGCGCGCCAATGAATCGGTTCTATATACGTCGCATCAGCGAATTCAGGATCTGTCATTATTGTGGCAGGGTTGGAATTAACCAAAACCACACGATACCCCTCCTCACGAAGTGCTTTACATGCTTGAGCCCCTGAATAATCAAATTCACATGCCTGCCCAATAACAATTGGACCCGCGCCTATAATCAGGATTGTTTGTATATCTGTTCTTTTTGGCATTACTTACTCGGGTCGTTGTGATAGCTGATAATTTTGATACACGGTCGGCGGCATTATCATTCCATTAAAGTGATAAACCGATCAAATAGGTCATTAATGTCGTGTGGCCCCGGGCTTGCCTCTGGATGACCCTGAAAAGAAAATGCTTTTTTATTATCCAACTGAATCCCTTGAATAGTATTGTCGAATAACGAGCGATGCGTAACAGTAATTCCATCAGGTAGTGACTCTTCATTAACGGCAAAACCATGATTTTGGCTCGTAATATAAACTCGCTGGGTGCGTAAATCCTGCACAGGATGGTTTGCTCCGTGATGACCAAACTTCATTTTCATCGTCTTAGCACCACTGGCCAAAGCCAGTAGTTGATGTCCTAGACAGATACCAAACATAGGAATATCTGTAGTTAAGAGTTCAGCTATAGCCTCAATTGCATATTCACAGGGCTCTGGGTCGCCGGGTCCATTAGACAAGAAAACGCCATCCGGCCGATGCGACATTACCTCAGATGCCGTTGACGTCGCAGGAACAACCAACACTTCACAATTGCGATCAGACAGCAAACGTAGAATATTTTTCTTTACGCCAAAATCAAACGCCACCACTTTAAATCGATTATCACCGCCTTTTGAGTGGCCAGATTCTAAAGTCCAGCTACCCTCATTCCAGACATAGGGCTCAGATGTTGTAACTTCTTTGGCCAAATCAGCACCGGCTAGACCTGGAAAACTTTTTGCCAATTCAAGCGCCTTGACCTCATCAATATCACCCGCAACAATCGCTCCAGACATTGAGCCCTTTTCCCGTATTCGTCGCGTCAAGCTGCGCGTATCTATTTCGGCTATACCAATAATATTACGTTTTTTTAGATAGGCATCCAAAGTTAACGTTGATCGGTAACTACTCGCCCGAACCGGCAAATTCCTGATAATCAAGCCAGAGCAAAAAATACTGTCTGCCTCCTCATCTTCACTATTCGTGCCGGTATTTCCGATATGTGGATACGTCAGCGTAACCAACTGTTGGGCATAGGACGGATCTGTAAGAATTTCCTGATAACCACTCATCGCTGTATTAAAAACGACTTCACCGACAGTTTCTCCATCACAACCAATACTCACGCCACGATAAATCGTGCCGTCCTCAAGAACTAAAACAGCGTTATTCGACAAAAATCTCTCCAAATTGACCTAAAAAAAGGGAGAAACCGTGATCGGTTTCTCCCTTTTTCAGAATTCGTGGCTATAGCAGTATTACTCTCTCAATTGAACCTTAATGTTACTCGAAAACGGTCCTATTTTTCAATTTGAATATGCCTCTATTTTTAGTGTTTTTGAATTTATTAGCACTTATAAAGCTCTTTTAATAATGGTTTTTGATTTCTTCTAAATACCCAGAACATCGTGCATCGAAAATAAACCGGACTTTCGACCCTCTAACCATTGAGTTGCACGAATCGCCCCAGCAGCATAATTATTTCTACTGCTCGATTTATGACTAATCTCAATCCTTTCACCTTCCGATGCAAACATAACAGTATGCTCTCCCACAATGTCGCCCGCTCTTATTGTCGCAAAACCGATACTACCATCGGGTCGGGGACCTGTTTGACCATGACGGGTAAACACACCCACTCCACTTAATTCCTGTCCACGGGATTCTGCCACCACTTCACCCATCTTCAGCGCTGTACCGGACGGTGAATCGACTTTATGTTTATGATGTGATTCAATAATCTCAACATCAGCTGACGTACCTAAAACTTTACTCGCTAATTCAAGTAATTTAAAAGTCAGATTTACTCCAACACTCATATTAGGTGCAAATACGATTGGTATAATCCTTGAATGCTGTTCTAACACCAATCTATCCGACTCAGTCACTCCAGTCGTGCCAATTACCATGCTTTTTCCAGAAGCTGCACAGTAATTCGCGTTTCGCAAAGTGGTTTCCGGAGTAGTAAAGTCGATAAGCGTATCAAAGGTACCACTTGCAATGTCATCTGAGACTAAAACACCGTTTCGTCCAATAGCCGCTAACTCACCACTATCAGTTGACAAATACGGACTATCAGATCGCTCAAACCCATGGGTGAGTGTGAAACCGTCCGTTTCAGAGATGAGTTTAACCAAAGTACGGCCCATACGGCCTGCGATTCCTGATATTGCGATATTTATCATACATTTACACAGGTGGGGGGCGATATAGGTAAGTTAACTAAGAGGATAGAAAAAACCGAATTAGCAAAATACGCAGAACCATCAATCCAGTCAAAATCCTTGGCTGGATTGATGAAAGAGTGCTATAGCTAGCCCGCATCCAGTGCCGCATCTAACTGTGGAACCGCTTCAAATAAGTCCGCAACCCAGCCATAGTCAGCAACCTGAAATATAGGTGCTTCCTCGTCCTTATTTATTGCAACAATCACTTTGGAATCTTTCATTCCCGCCAGATGCTGGATCGCACCTGAAATACCAACGGCAATGTAAAGATTGGGAGCAACTACTTTTCCAGTCTGTCCAACTTGATAATCATTTGGAACATATCCAGCATCTACAGCGGCACGCGAAGCTCCAACTGCTGCACCCAATTTATCCGCAATGGACTCAAGCATTGGAAAGTTCTCGCCACTTTGCATACCACGTCCACCAGAGACAACGATATCCGCACTGGTTAATTCAGGACGTTCCGATTTGCTAATATCTGCTCCTGCAAACGCCGTTAAACCGCTGTCGCCGGCAGCAGCTACAGTAACGATTTCTGCACTACCGCCCGTCTCGGCGACGGCCTCAAAACTTGTAATTCGAACGGTCAGTAATTTTACACTATCGTTTGATTTGACAGTTGCCATAGCATTGCCCGCATAAATAGGTCGAACAAACGTGTCGTTAGACTCAATACCACTTATGTCGGAAATTTGCTGGCTATCTAGAAGTGCCGCAGCGCGGGGCATTACATTCTTGCCAAAAGTTGTGGCTGGAGCCAGTATATGACTGTAGTTTCCGGCCATTGATACCAACAACGGAGACATATTTTCCGAGAGAAAATGCTCATATTCAACGCTGTCACAATGAAGCACTTGGGCAATGCCGGGAATTCCCGCGGCCTGTTCTGCAACGCTTGCGCAACCGCTACCGGCGACGAGTAAGTGCACATCGCCGTCAAGCTGTCCTGCGGCACCTATTGTATTATGAGTTGCTGGTTTTAACTCACTATTATCATGTTCTGCAATAACAAGAATTGTCATCAGATCACCTTCGCTTCATTTCGTAATTTATCTACCAGTTCTTCTGCACTGGACACTTTGATACCAGCTTGACGCGCTGGCGGCTCTTCTACCTTGACAACTTGTAGGCGCGGACTACTGTCTACGCCAAGATCCGCAGCCGTTAATTTATCCATTGGTTTCTTTTTTGCCTTCATGATATTAGGCAGTGACGCGTAACGTGGTTCGTTCAACCGTAAGTCAACGGTTATAACCGATGGTCGATTTGCGGTGACAGATTCCAGACCACTATCGAGCTCACGAGTTACTTTAAAATGATCGTCATTTACTTCAATGGACGATGCAAACGTAGCATTCGACCAACCCAGAAGCGCTGATAACATTTGCCCTGTCTGATTATTATCTCCATCGATAGCTTGCTTACCTAAAAGAACGAGTCCCGGTTCTTCACGCTCACAAACAGCCTTCAGTAACTTCGCAACAACCAAGGGTTCAAGATCCTGATCATCCTCAATCAAAATCGCCCTATCGGCGCCCATGGCTAATCCGGTGCGTAAAGTCTCATGACATTGGGAAACACCGGCACTTACTACAATAACTTCATCGGCTTGACCTGCTTCACGCATTCGAAGCGCTGCTTCAACTGCAATCTCGCAAAAGGGGTTCATTGCCATTTTAATATTCGCGAGTTCTACGCCGGACTGGTCCGACTTAACCCGCACCTTGACGTTGGCGTCAATCACACGTTTAACAGGCACAAGTATCTTCATTGATCTGGCTTACTGGTTCTCAAAGGTTAAAAAGTACATTCATCTCCGCACAATTTGCGGAAGACAGTTTTTACAGGAGATTTACAAAAATTTCAAAGAAATAAGTTAATTTCGCTGTTGTTTCGACAAAAACAGACGCATTTCGAATAAGTAAGGTATAAACGAATTACATTTGAAAAGCATTTCTAACGTGAAAAACGCTCACACAGAAAAACCCTTGCCACATCGTTATCTCAATAAGCGCTTATTAGCAATGAACGCACAGCCAGGTTTATTCGCTTTTCCACCTAACTTGTCGCTGGTTTGACGCCTCTATATCCGTGCGGGTCGCACTTCAGTCAGACGTATATTGTTGCGCTTTTATGATGGCTACATTACATTCACCTACTACAAACGAGATAACAATTATGAGTGAATCACGAAATCGACGCCGTGGTGGTGGCCGGGATGCAAAACGAGCTACCCGAGAATCAGCGGAAGTAACAAGTGCTGCATACATAAAGAGACGAGTGCCAGTATTTGAAGTAGCGCCGGAAGACACCCTAGAATTGGTTGAAAAAAATGCCGAAATCATCTTGGAAGAAATCGGCATCGAGTTTCGCGATGATCCAGATTCGTTAATTTTATTAAAGAATGCCGGTGCTTCTGTTGAGGGTGAGCGTGTGCGCTTCCCTAAAGGAATGTGTCGCGAAATTATTACGGCAAGTGCACCGCGAGAGTTTACTCAATACGCTCGAAATCCCGCTCGAAATGTTCAGATTGGCGGAAATAATATGGTTCTCGTGCCCGCATACGGGTCACCATTCATCCGCAATATCGATGAAGGTCGCCGCTATGCAAACATAGAAGATTTCCGAAATTTTGCAAAACTCGCTTATATGACACCAAGTCTGCATCATAACGGCGGCACTCTTTGCGAGCCGGTTGATTTGCCCGTAAATAAACGTCATTTGGAAATGATATACAGCCATATTCGTTATAGCGATAAGGCATTTATGGGTTCTGTAACGGCACCAGAACGCGCATTAGATTCAGTTAACATGGCAAAACTGGTATTTGGTGATGAATTTGTCGAAAATAATTGTGTCTTAATTAATCTGATAAATGCTAACTCACCGCTGACTTTTGACAATACCATGCTCGGCGCAGCCCGCGTCTATGCGGAGCATAATCAGGCAACAGTTGTATCACCGTTTATATTGGCTGGTGCTATGTCACCGGTGACGGTTTTGGGAACATGCGCTCAGATTCTCGCAGAAGCACTGGCAGGTATTTCATTTGTTCAGCTCACCAAGCCCGGAGCGCCCGTTGTTTTTGGTACGTTCGCAAGTTCAATGTCGATGCAGTCTGGTGCACCAACCTTTGGTTCTCCAGAGCCTGCTCTAGTGCTAAATATTTGTGCATCCCTTGCTCGTCGACTAGGCGTACCGTTTCGTTCCGGGGGTGGGCTTTGTGGCTCCAAAGTAACCGACGCACAGGCGGCCTATGAAGCTGCAAATACGTTACAGGCAGCAACCCATGCCGGCGTTAACTTTATGTTACACACGGCCGGTTGGTTAGAAGGTGGTTTGGTTATGGGCTATGAAAAATTCATAATGGATTCAGACCAAGCAGCTATGATTCAAATTATTCTTGAAGGTGTCGATACATCTGAAAATGGTCAGGGCCTATCAGCGTTACGGGAAGTCGGACCGGGCAAGCACTTTTTGGGTTGTGAGCATACTCTCGCTAATTTCGAAACAGCGTTTTATAGGTCGACCGTAGCAGACAACAATAGCTTTGAACAATGGACCAGCGACGGTGCACTTGACGCCGAACAACGCGCTGCTCTCATTTGGAAGAAAATGTTAAAAGAATACGAAGCGCCACCACTTGACGACGCGATCAATGAAAGCCTTCGAGCGTTTATCGACGATAAAAATAATTCGATGCCTGATGCAAACTACTAGAACCTAACAGCTAATCCCTGCGTGACCATAATGAGTCACGCAGGTTATCTTCAATGCGGTTTTACTGACGGAGATTAAAGGTCTATTGCAACTTGCTCATGTATTCTACAGCGCGCTGTTCTCCCAAATCTGCGGCGCTTTGTATCCAGAAAAATCCAATTCCCTTATTTAACTCTACCCCCCTTCCCTCAACATACATTCGTCCTAGATTAAATTGAGCTTTTCGATGACCTTTTTGAGCAGATAACTTATACCAGTGGGCAGCCTCATTAAAGTCCTGAACTACTCCCCATCCCGATTCAAGCATAAACGCAATTCCATACTGAGCCTTCGCCATACCCTGCTCCGCAAGTGGAGCCCAATACTGAACCGTAATATCATACTCCTGCCGAATAAACGCTTTCTGTCCTTGATAAAACAATCGTCGTTGCGCAAGTGTTCCACGCCCTTCTACCAATCTAGCCGAGATCTGTTCGTCATCCGTATCTTGAGTTACTCCGGGCAGATTTACCTCTATGCGGGATAAAAGCTCATCTGCCCCGGACACTCCAGAATCAACAGCTTTGTGTAATACACGAATCGCATACTCCAAATCTTTCTCGACCAGTATAGCCTCACTAAAAAGCTTTCCGAGTTCATAATATGCATGGGAGTAACTCTGCCGTGCTGCATTTTTTAGCCAAAAAACAATCTCACCTGAGTCCTCAACTGCCGTTTGATCAGATAAAAGAGCCTTGGAATACTGATACTGTGCCGGCGCGTATCCCCGAATGGCAGCCTGATAAAATAATCTGTTTGCCCTTTTAGGCTCTCTAGGGACTCCTATTCCCTGAGAATACAACATAGCAAGATTGTGAAGCGCACGGGGCTCGGTTTTCGATATTTGCGACCAGAGCATCCGCGCTTGTACAAAATCCCCGGCAAGATACGCTTCATTTCCATTCTGCAAAGATGCGTGCAAAGGAGTGTAAACAACCATCAATAAAAACACGGTTATTATAGTGATCGACGTTCCAGCCCTATTTCTCATAACTACAGTATATATCCACGATCATCATGCAACGAGTTATCTAATCCGTTGTTCTTAACTCGTAAACCAGTGCGCCAGCGCATCGTTTTTTCACCCATTAAGGAAACTAACGCAAGTTCATTCCCGTGTATCTCTCAAAGGGCATCGGTATCTCTCTCACCTGTACGTATACGATGAACCTGCAGACAATCATAGACGAAAATTTTTCCGTCGCCAATTTTTTCAGTTCGAGCGCCATCAATTATCGCTTCAACAACAGCATCAAGAATTTCATCTCCCACGACCACCTCAAGTTTAACTTTCGGCACAAAATCGACGACGTACTCAGCACCACGATACAGTTCGGTGTGTCCTTTTTGACGGCCAAAGCCTTTCACTTCTGACACTGTCATTCCCTTTACACCTACATTCGCCAGTGCATCACGAACGTCATCCAATTTAAATGGTTTTACTATCGCGGTGACCAATTTCATACCTTCACTCCTATACAAAAATATTTAGTAGCTTTATTGAGACGCTTAAACATGAGTTCAGCTTTAAGTAGTGTTTATTATAATTGCTTATGCATTATATAAGACAATTACACCTTTACCGTCATTTGAAATAAGATAAGACAAGAGATTCAAAGAAAGGTGGGCTTTGACTATAACCTCAACACTAAAAACCGCATATTCAATCAAACTAAAAACGATAAACCAGCCATAATCCGCAATTAACGTGGCTTAACGACTTACAAAAATAAATACCTACATTATGAATTCTCGAATAGCATCATTGCCAATGTATGACATTCCCGAAATACGTCATTTTAATGACACGTTTTGGAGCCAATTACGACACGAGCTGCAAATTGCAAAAATACAAAATCCACCTCAATCGCTCACACGCACTGTCCCCTATAATCAAATCTGGATGCACCAGGATCTTTTATTTAGCCAGACTTGCGGATATCCCTTCGTTAGTAGTCTCTGGGATCAAGTCAAACTAATAGCTACACCAGTATATTCTGTTCCAGGTTGCAGCGGGCCTTATTATCGCTCGTGGCTCATAAGCCGTGACGATACTGACGGTAAAAAACTTAAAGACTTTTACGACAAACCGATAGCCATAAATGGCTGGGATTCGTTGAGTGGATGTAAAACCATTGAACTCATGTTAAATGGACACTTAGAAACCTACTTCGACACCATACTCTTATCAGGTGGGCATGCGAAAAGTATCGATATGGTTCAGCACCGGTTGGCCGATATCGCCGCCATTGACTGCGTTACCTGGCACCTAATTAAACACTATCAGCCCCATGCCATTAAAGGATTAAGAATTGTCGACTCCGGACCCTCTCTTCCTGGGTTGCCTTACATAACTGCGGCGTCAACGGATGTATCAGAGATTCATTGCATACAAAGCAGTCTCACCAATGTTATAAAAGATTCAAACAATCGAGATTTATTGAATAAATTGTTCTTAGTAGGTATCGAAACGCTAGACAAGTCGGTCTATATGGACTCACTCGGGGATACACTAAAATAGAGAAGTCTTGGATGGAACGCGGTTCAAACATTTAATATTCTTGATACTTAAACAAACTACGCCTAAGTAAGACCGTGAGGTACACTCAATCAAACCAAGTTGCTTATAATCCGTCAGTCCCTAAAAATTAATCTAGTCGCATAGAAAACCGTTATGCAACGATAACTATCAGGTTCAACAATAGAGATGATCAATAAAATCACGGCGATTCTTTTTGATAAGGATGGAACGTTAATCGACTTCGATGCCACCTGGCGACCAGCCTATATAGAAGCAGCAAAACGACTTGAAGATAGAACACAAAGACCCGGCGTCTCGACAACTTTACTCGAAGTCGGCGGTTTAAATATAACAAATGGACTTTGGGCGGCAAACTCATTACTGGCGAGTGGAAGTAATTCCGAAATTATCGAGCTATGGGACGAACATCTTCCCGATCTTCAGTTCGCTGACATATCTACTATTGTACTCGAAGTTTTCCATAAATTTACACGGCAAGAACCACAGTTAATTCCCGGAGTTCGTGACACATTGTTCACTCTGCGGGAATACGGCCTAAAACTAGGTATTGCCACAATGGATGACGAAATCACTGCCAAAGAATCTATGACAAGTTTGCACCTAGCCTCTTATTTCGATTTTATTTGCGGTGCAGATAGTGGTTTTGGGCTCAAACCAAATGCAGGCATGGTTCATGGCTTTTGTAATCATTGTGCGATTCATCCAAACGATATTTTAATGATAGGTGATAGCCCACACGACTTAAATATGGGACGAAATGCAGGTGTGGCTCTATGCATTGGAGTGCTAAGTGGTGCACATAACCATAGTGATCTAGTAGATCTTGCAGATGATGTTATAGAAGATGTGAGTCAGTTACCGCGGATATTGAATTTACAATCATGAATATAGTCTTACCAGCAAAACAACGATTGATACTAATTGGGCTAGTATTCGTTATTTTTTCATCACCGTTATCTGCTGATACAGACCCTCGTTGTCGCACGGTTCGAATGGGAACGGTTGGTTGGTTGGATGCCGGCGCATCTTCTTCCATCGCCCACGCGCTACTTCTCGGTCTTGGGTACAATGCTATGATCCAAAGAATATCCACACCAGATATTCTTGCCAGTCTTAAAAATGAAGACCTAGATGTATTTTTCGAATTAATGATTCCGACTATGGGCGATCAGCTCCGCCCGTATTTACTCGATAATTCAGTCGAACTACTAACGAAAAATCTTGCCGGGACTAAATACTCTCTAGCTGCAAATAAATCCGCAAACAACATAGGTATTCGCCATTTCAACGATATATCTTCATTTTCTTCCGAACTTGGTCATACAATTTACAGCTCGGAATACGGATCGGATGGTCATCAGCTTGTACAAAAACTAATAGACCAAAATTTGTTCAATCTTGGAACGTTCAAAGTAGCACCGGTAAGCGAATCCGAGCTAATAGCAAAACTTACTGCATCCACAAAATCAGACTCAGCGCTAGTATTTTTGGGCTGGGAACCTCATCCAATGAATATACGCTATGATCTTTCATTTCTACCCGGCGGCGAGGCCGTATTCGGCGAAAATTTTGGTGGCGCGGATGTTTATACCATTATTCGTCAGGGGCTATCCGGAATGTGCCCAAATCTAATTCAATTTCTAACGAATCTTCGTTTTAAGTTGGCACTTATTAACGAGATTATGACAGGAATCCTGGACTTAAATGCAAGACCAACCGTTGCGGCTGTAGCAAGTATTCGCCAACAACCCGATTTACTAAAACCATGGTTGGAAAATATAACCCATGCGAATGGTCAGAATGGGTTACGAAAGGTAAAAGAGTTTTTGGGTCTCGATCAGTAATAATCACACTTCGTATATAAATACGTAATCGGATTCCATAACCGCCATTGTCTGACCATACCCTACGTAGTGAACGGGGCTTTCAGATGAAAAACCTAACAAGCTAGCATGCATTTCGACCCCCGGGTCGTCTTTTTACTCTTTTTTGAATATTATCAGTCACCGGTCGCTCCCAATTAATCAACAAACGTAGCACCTAGAGAAAGGAAACCACACCAACCAATTAAAATCACGACGCTAACTTGCGATTTGGTAAGAAGAAGCGGCACGCACTCGAGCTTTTCTCGGACTAAAGCCAAAAAAAGATCGATATCTATAACTGAAGTGTCCAGCTGAATTAAAACCACATGCGATTGCGACATCAATAATTGGCATTGAGGATTGCTCTAATAAGCGCTTTGCCTCATTTAGACGTAAGGTTAAATAATACCGTGCGGGTGTCGTATTCAAGTGTCTCCGAAAAAGTCGCTCTAGTTGCCGTTTCGAGACATTTATCATACCCGACAGTTCAGACGGAGAAAGAGGTTGTTCAAGGTTAGCCTCCATCAGTTCGATGCAATCTAGCAAACCTGCATGACGAACACCCGTTCGTGCCTCAACACTCATCCGCTGCGGATGATCACCGTGACGAATAGTAGGATGAATAAGAACATCTGATATAGATGCTGCCAACTCAAAACCCTGTTGCTTTTCTATAAAATACAACATCATATCCATTGCCGCCGTTCCACCAGCGCAAGTTAAACGATTATTATCGTATTCGTAAATCTCGTGAGATGCTTGTAATTCTGGAAACTCATTTACGAAACCCTGCATGTTTTCCCAATGAATAGTGCAACGTTTACCGCGCAACAGACCTGATCTCGCCAAGATATGACTGCCCGTATCTATCCCACCAATAATCACATCACGCCGGCCAAGCCGGTTAAGCCACTTAAACAGCTGTACATTTTTATAGGGTAATGGATCGAACGGGCCCGCCACAAACAGAACCTTAAAATCCGGCGAATTATCAAGAGAGTAATCTGCAGGTACTTGCATACTTCCATTAGTGGGTGTAACTGGCAATCCATCCTGACTTACAATTCTCCAGCTATATAAGTGTTGTCCCGATAGTCGATTAGCTATTCTTAGTGGTTCTAGTGCAGCTATAAAAGCCATCATCGAAAACGCATGAGTTAAATAAAAACCAACCGTGCAGTCGGCTTCGCCGTCAACTCGCCCATAGGTAAAGTGGCTCATTTGCGTTTCCCGTTAGTTCTTACTAACTAGTTATAATTGACGGACACACCATTTTTCAAACAGTGTGCATCTATTACCATCAAATCCAGAGTAAGCAAAAAGCTAATCCAGATTTCGTATGCTTATGTGTTGTGATGACCCTACGTAAATGTTAGTGCCATTCAGATATTAAAATAGTATGTGGATCATACTGGGCGGCAGTAAATTTGCCAACAAAATTGTCATTGTCTTTGCAGCAAAGGCAAGTCAATTATGATTACCCGAGAATAGTATTTGAGCACGATAATTACGATTCAATCATTATTACCGATATCTGACGACCATAATCGGATTCTCCATTGTGACAAGACCGACGATAACTAAAATATTCTTGATCAGATGTATAAGTATCGATGGCGAGATTATCGACTTCTTGTATCCCCGCACGATAACATTGCGAGACTACGAACTTGGGCAAATCAAAATAAATTTCATCATTTTTAAATACGATAAATTGATCAATATCAAACGTACAATGTCTACGAATTTTGGTGATAAAGTCTTCCTTTACTTGATAGCTTGCTTGGGCTATCGCAGGCCCAAGTGATGCTACAATATTCTCCCGCGAAGCGCCTTTACAAATCATACTATCTACAACAGCACCAACCACTCCATGGAGTGCTCCTTGCCAACCTGCATGAGCCACTCCAACAACACAAGCATAAGGATCCGCAAATAGAACGGGCACGCAGTCTGCGGTTAATACACCGACTGCAATACCTGCCGATGCCGTTACCAAACCATCACCATCTTTACTCAACGCCTCAGCACCCTGGTTTACAACATGCACGTTGTTGCCGTGAACCTGCATTAGTGTGTGCAAATTTTGAGGCTTAATATTCAGCCAATGACTTACCCGCTCCCTATTCTGCTCTACACAGTTACGATCATCATGAGAACCAAAGCCACAATTCAGGCTACTATATAGTCCCGCAGAAACGCCACCATGCCGTTTAAAAAAACCATGTTTAATTTCCGGAATCTGGCTGAGCGCACCGCTTTGTTCACAAATTAGCATTTACTAATTCCGCAGCGGCATTCAACTTTGCAAGCAGATGCTTCTCAAAAGACTTTTTTACATGGGTCAGACTTAATGACGCGTTGTAATCTTTCATATTTACAACTTCCATATCAACATAACCACAGGGATCAATCCAACTGAATGGTTCAAGATCCATATCGACGTTTAAGCTCAATCCGTGATATGTGCATCCATTCTTTATGCGTAACCCTAGCGCCGCAATCTTTTTGCCGCCCACATAAACGCCAGGAGCCTTTTCTTTGCGATGAGCATCGATATTATTCTCTGCTAGAAAATCAATAATTATCTGCTCCAACTGATTTACGAAATGCCGAACTCCCAGTTTTTTTCGTTTTAGATCGACAAGAATATATACGACCAGTTGACCGGGTCCATGATAGGTAATCTGCCCACCGCGATCGGTTTTCACCATCGGGATATTCCGCGGATTATGCTTGGGTGAAAGCTGACAACTCGTACCCTGGGTAAAAACTGGATGATGTTGGAGAAACCACAACTGATCATCGGAGAATAAATTTCTCGAAGCTGTATACTCTTTCATCTGTGTAAGAGCCTCAGAATACTCAACAATATCGAAATAGTGGACAACCGTCTTTATCAATTTTCTAACTCAGCATTTTGACCGGTCAAATCTATAACGCGACCAAAACTTTAGAGTCATCACTAAGACCCTGATAAATTGCGTCTAATTGAGTCTTACTTGTAGCAGAAAAATCACAACGGACCGATAAATAAACACCATTACGGCTCGGCTTTGTCGTTACTTGTATGTTAGCCGTTGGATTCACATGAAGCGAAACAAGGGCTAACACATGATCGGCAAAGTCGGCTTGATTTTTCCCCATAGCCTTAACCTCAAAGTCACATGGGAACTCCATAATAGTTTCCTTCTGAGCATCTACACCTTTTCCCGTCATTTTATTGCACCAACAAACGCACAGAATCAAACATATTCGTAAACCACCCACCGGCTAATACAGCTTTACTCGGAACCAATGGATATTCGCCAATTTCGTTTCCTTCGAATTTTAAACTTAGACGCCCAATCGTTTGGTTTTCATCAATGGGTGCCACCAGTGGAGTACTTAGTTCAACCGATGCTCCCATTTGTTTCGCTCGTCCTTTTGCTACGGTGACATATAGCGGATTACGCAAATGTGCATCGACCGAGCTAATATCACCTTTATATACATCGGCGGAGGCTACTTTCTGATCCTTCTGATAAAGCAGAAAACCTTCGTACGCTGCGAAACCATAGTTTAGAAGTTTGTGAACAGCCTCTGCGCGATAATTCTTACTGTCGGTTCCCATAACGGTCGCAATAAGACGCATACCCTGCTTTTCAGCGGAACCGACTAAGCAATAACCCGCACTTTTCGTATGACCCGTTTTAACTCCATCAACTGCGTCATCCCTCCAGAGTAAAAGATTACGATTGGGCTGATTTATCTTATTATAAGTAAAAGACTTAATTGAATATAATTGGTATTTCTCAGGGAATCGGTCTATCAACACGCGTGTGAGCTCAGTAAGATCTCGCGCCGTACTAAAGTGTTCTTCGTGAGGCAGTCCGGTACTGTTTCGAAACTGACTACCATTCAATCCAAGTTTTTTAGCCGACTGATTCATCAGTTCAGAAAATCCTTCTTCGCTTCCTGCAATATGCTCTGCCAGCGCTACCGCAGCATCGTTTCCAGATTGCACAATCAATCCCTTTATCAGGTCTTCGACACTCACTTTCGAATTAACTTTTACAAACATTCGGGAGCCTTCGGTCTTCCAAGCCTTCTCACTAATACGCACGAGATCGGTTTCAAGAAGATTGCCATTGTGCATCTCTTCAAAAACTATAAAGGCGGTCATTAACTTGCTTAAGCTCGCCGGTTCTATTCGTAATTCAGCATTATCAGACGCTATAGTCCAACCGCTCTTCTGATCTCGTAGTATCCAGGAAGTTGCATTTAGTTGAGGAGGTGGAATAGTAGATTTTAATTCTTCGGGCACCACCATTTCATTTCCATTCGAAGCAAGTGAAATGAATGTAAAAGCACAGAAAACAACGATGACTGAAAAAACTTTTAGCACAATTAATTCTTTAAGATTGATACTGGTGAACGTAAGAACTCCTCTACAGCGACCGCAGTAGCCTCGACAGCTTGTCTATTATCGTAAGGGCCAATCTGAACTCGATAATAAATTCTTTCGGATACCCTAACCTGTTCCACTTTAGTGTTGCGGTACCCTTTTGAAACTAGCTGCTCATAAAGCTTCCATGCATTTTCGGCACTGGCAAAACTACCGGCTTGCAATAAGACCGTTTCATTCAGTGAACTCGTTAATGGTTTCGAAGAAGGTTTACCTACATCACTTTTCAGTTTCGGAGTTGAATCCGAATCGGCAAAGACTGTTTTAACAAAGACAGACGCGGTTCCGGTTGCAACCACACCCAGTTTCTTAGCCGCCATGTAGGATAGATCAATAACTCTATCACCCAGAAAAGGTCCTCTATCATTAACCTTTACTATCACTTCTCTTTGATTAGATAAGTTGCGCACAAGCACATATGATGGAAGCGGTAGCACCGGGTGAGCGGCGGTCATTTTGTACATATCATAGACCTCACCGCTGGATGTTGTGCGGCCATGATATTTTCGTCCGTACCACGACGCATTGCCGGTTTTTTCATATCCCCGCCCACTCTTCAGTGGGACATATCGCTTGCCCAGCGCAGTATAAGGCTTATTACCCGTTCGACTAAGCACCTCATTAATCGGTATCGCATTAGGCACAGATGAAGGACGCGGACCATTCTTAAAGCGTGGTGGCCCATCATCCTGATAATACTTACCATCCTTCTTTCCCGTAATACTGCATGCAGATACTGCAAGACAAATAATGACGAGAACAAGCCGGCTTACAACGGGTTTACGCATCTATTTTAACCCTTTTCCAGAATCCGGTTAATTTCCTGGCTGACATGATACACCGCCATGGCGTATTTTCGTGTCGGATTATACCGACTGATAACATAGAAGTTCTTAAGTCCAATCCAATACTCGTCTCCATCTACGCCATTAAAGCGAACAACGGTTGCCTTGGCGCTCGGATCATAGTTTACAGTAGACTGATAACCCAGTTTTTCCAGTTCTGCGATCGTCCGACTGGGTTTGAAATTATTATTCGCAATAGTTTTATCGAATTCACCCTTAACCACCGCAAGAGCCGCCACGGGTTGCCCTTTTACCCAGCCATGATGTTTAAAATAATTGGCGACGCTACCAATCGCATCCACGGGATCAAATAGATCAGCTACCCCATCGTTGTTAAAGTCCACAGCAAGTCTGCGATAATTGCTCGGCATGAATTGTCCCAGTCCCATGGCACCTGCATAAGAACCAAGTGGTTTATCAGCCTGCCAGTTACGCTCCCGCACTAGCAAAAGGTAATTCTCAAGCTCTGAGGTAAAAAATCTCGAACGACGTGGATGTTCAAAGGCTAATGTTGACAATGAATTAAGCACATTCGCCTTGCCTGTATAACCACCGTAATTTGTTTCCACACCGATTATTGCAGTAATTACCTCAGGTGGTACTCCGTATTTTTGCTCGGCCCGGTTCAATACCGTACGATATTTAATTAAAAACTGAGCACCCGATTTAACTCGAGTTTCGGTCACAAACAACGGGCGATACTTCGACCACGGTTTAACCTTCTCCGCTGAATTCTTCATGGATTTCAGAATTCGATCTTCACGACTCGCTGTTGTTAATATTCGTTCAAGTTGCGTTCGATCATAATTATGCTCCAAAACCATTTTATCCATCAACGAAATGGCCTTCGGATGTTTTGAATAGTCCGCAGAAAGAGAACCCGATAGACCAAATAAGGCGATTACGAATACTATCGAAAAAGCACCGTTATATTTATATATTGACAATTCTCTTCTCCTATCTGTTAACGAAACTATGACTAATCGAGTATGCTAAAAATACCGAAATTTGAGTAACAACGAAAGACCTCACGTCATTAACCTTTTGTGAGTATGCACACTCATTACGATTCCAAATCCCGCCATCAAGGTAACCATTGACGTTCCCCCGTAACTTATTAGAGGCAACGGTACACCAACAACTGGCAAAATACCGGTAACCATCCCGATATTTACAAAAACATAGACAAAAAATGTCCATGCAAGACTTGCACATAATAATCTCGCATAAGTATCGCGAGCATTAAACGCAATAATCAAACAACGGCCGATAATGAATAAGTAAATCAAAAGCAACAACATGGAACCTAATAGACCAAACTCTTCTGCAAACACAGCGAAAACAAAATCAGTACTTCTCTCCGGTATAAATTCGAGTTGGGATTGTGTGCCATGAATCCATCCTTTACCATAAAAGCCCCCAGCACCGACCGCTATTGTTGACTGAATTGTATGATAACCCGCCCCTAAAGGATCAGAATACGGGTCAAATAATGTCAGTATTCGGCGCTGCTGATACGCGTGGAGGTTAAACCACATCAACGGTGCCGCTGCAAACAATAACCCGCTAGTTGCTATGATATATCGCCACTTTAGTCCCGCAACAAAAATCACCACCAATCCTGACATAGCTATCAAAATAGCAGTGCCTAAATCCGGTTGCAGAACGACCAAACCGGTAGGAAGACAAACAACAACCAGAGAAAGGACGATAGTCCAATTACTAGCCGGTAGCGGGCGTCGCGCCAACACCCACGCGGTCATCATAGGGACTCCAAGTTTCATTATTTCAGCAGGCTGAAAACGAAAAAAACCTAGATCCAGCCAACGCTGAGCACCCTTACCGACAATTCCTACCAGTAAAACTAAACCCAACAACAAAAGTCCAGCTGAAAAAACGTGTGGTGACCAACGCTGAATACTATCGATACGAGTATAGGCAATAGCAACCATCACTAAAATTGCTACAGATAATCGAATAAATTGTCGCCAGATTAAGTCACCATTTCCGCCTCCGGCACTGTACAAAACAATAAGGCTTAAACCAGATAGCATAAGTAAAGCGATCAGCAACGGACCATCAAGATGGTTACGACTAGCCAAAATCATTTACCCGCTTGTCTGCAGAAACTCTCCGTAATCTTTCAATTAAATAATAATCCAACATTTGTTTCGCAATGGGCGCTGCTGTACCACTGCCGCTACCACCGTTTTCTACTATCACAGCAATGGCGATGCGAGGTTTTTCAAGCGGCGCAAATGCGATAAACAAGGCATGATCACGAAATCGTTCTTCTAGGTTTTCCTCATCATACTCAGCATCTTGAGCGATGCCTACAACTTGAGCTGTACCTGTTTTGCCTGCAAACCGGTATGAAGACTTACGTCCCAGCTTACGCGCTGTTCCACGATCACCGTGAACGACTTCTTCCATTCCTTTAATAACACGCTCATAAAAATCAGGATCATTCATTTCCACCATGAATGCATCGCTTTCGTCCACAGGTTCAAGAATTCGGGTTTGCGGGTCTTCTTTGGAGTGTAAAAATAGAGGCTCAATATATAAGCCACGGTTTGCCAAAACCGTAGTCGCCACCGCGAGTTGTAGTGGAGTTGCGAGCATAAAGCCCTGACCAATACCGGCGATTACTGTTTCTCCAGGATACCAAGATAGATTTTTAACCCGTTTCTTCCAATCTGGCGAAGGCACTAATCCGGTTGGTTCACGTCCCAGATCTACGCCTGTTTTGCGCCCAAGTCCAAACTTAATCAGAGTGTCATGCAGTTTCTGTATGCCGATTCGACTCGCCAAGCGATAAAAATACACATCGCAGGACTGCGCAATCGAAGAACGCATATCGACTCGACCATGCCCTTCTTTTTTCCAATCTCGGTATCGATGTCTACTATTAGGCAGCTTAAAAACACCATAGCAATCGATCTGCTGCTTATCGTCAATCCCTTGTTCCAGTCCTGCTAACCCAACAAACGGTTTAATTGTTGAACCCGGAGCATAACGACCGTGCAAGGCCCGATTTAGCAACGGGCGATCATCAGAGCTATTAAGCCGTTTAAAGTTCTTCGTATCGATACCATTCACAAATAAATTTGGATCAAAAGACGGCGTGCTTGCAAATGCTAATATGCCACCGGTGGCTGGCTCAATTGCTACTATCGAACCCTTCCTACCATCCAATATATGATGAGCAAGCGCCTGCAGTTCGATATCCAGATTTAAGTGTAGGTTTTCTCCTGCCGTCGCCGGTGTTCGATGAAGTTTACGGACCACACGGCCATGTGCATTGGTCTCAGCTTGGGCGATCCCTACCGTTCCCAGTAAATCGTTCTCATAAAATGCTTCAATCCCTAGCTTGCCAATATGTGATGTTCCTTTATAGGCAGTTTTATCAATTTTTTTTAGATCTTTTGGTCCAATTCGTCCAACATATCCAAGAACATGGGCGGTAAGTTCGGCGTAAGGATAGACTCGTTGCAATTCTGCGGTTAGCTTAACCCCCTTGAATCGGTGTTGATTAACCGCAAAACGTGCAGCTTCCGCATGCTCAAGGTTCGTAATTAATGTGCGGGCTTCAAAACCCGGACGTTGCTTCAAACTGCGCTTAAATCGTTTTAGTTCATAGTCACTAATACTGACCAACTGGCTTACATGATCGAGTGTCTGTTCCATGTTTTTTATCTGATCCGGAGTGATATCCAGCGTATAAACCGGAGTATTTTGAGCCAGTATTTTTCCGTTACGATCAAATATCATTCCGCGAACGGGTGCAACCGGCGTCAAATCAATACGATTATTGTTTGACAGTGTCTCATAATGGGTGTGTCCCGTTACCTGCAGATAATACAAACGAAAAAACAAAACAAGCACCAAAATTAAAATACCAAAAAATGTCATCACAATCCGGCTCTTGATGATATTTTCTTCGCGCTTTGCGTCCTTAATATGCTGCGTGGCCATCAGCGAAACCCATGTCGTGGAAAAGCCGGCTTTAGCATTATGAGTACAACCGGCCACATCACCATGCTAGCGAGCGGAGTACACCAACGTCCAATAGAAAGATTGGGTTCGTCCAAAAATAATTGAACAATCGCAACAATTAATGTATCGATCGCTATTAGCACGCCGACAGCCGCAGATTGTTGCCATACCGGGTACGAGCGCAGTCGAAGCGATATACGGTTAGCAAGAAAACCACAAACTAGCTTTGCCAGCGCATGCTTTCCAAAGGTTCCATAGTCAAGCATATCTAGAAAAATTCCGGCACACCAGCCAGCACCGGCGCCGATGCGCTCCGGTTCCCAGAAACACCAGTAAATTAGCACAAGTACCACCCAATCCGGCTGAAAATATCCAGCCATTATCCCCATCGGTAAAATGTTGAGGCACCCTGCAATTAAAAAGCTCCCCACAACGATCCAGAGCGGTCGATAGTTACTACTGCCCAGCAACATTGGGGGTATCTCCAGAAATTTGTTTTTCTGATACACCGATTGCATCAGGAGTATCTATTGGCTCCGGAATATCTCCCGGCCATGCGAGTAAAACCTCTCGAGAATAGTTTAATTTTGCTATTGGTTCGGCAATTACTCTTAAAAAAGGTTCATTAACATCGACCGTAACGGTCCGAATAGTTGCCACTGGATAACCATAAGGAAATCGGCCTCCCATTCCGGAAGTAATCAAAAGATCACCCTTGCGAATATCGGTATTTCGATTCAAATAAGGCACATCCAACTGATCAGATTGTCCTATACCCACGGAAAATGCTCGAAAACCATTTCGTTCGATCATAACCGGCACTGTTTGGCCGGGATCGGTAATAAGCGCCACGGCGCTACGATAGTAGGAAGTTTGCACCACTTGACCCATAACCCCCTGAGCATCTAACACAGGCTGGCCCAAGAAGACCTCCTGAGATAGCCCTTTGTTTACAAGTAAACTTTGTGAATAGGGTTCAAGACTCACATCAACCAATTCCGCCAACATAACCCGGTTAAGACCGCGGGGCGATGCAGACAATAGTTGTCGTAAACGTTGGTTTTCAGCTTGTAAAGAGCTTATTTGCTGTTGTCGTACTCGCAATTGTAGATTAGCATTTTTAACCTGCGTTAACTGGTCTCGCAATTCCGGTGTCGAAATTGCTCTGCCCGCGACCCATTGTGCAAATTGCGAGGGAATAAGAACCAATTGCTGTAATGGGGTAATGAGTAACCCACTCAAGGCTCGAACAGGTGACAACGTGTTGGTATGTGCGTCAATATTTATCAATATGACGGAAACCAACACCAGAACCGAGAACCTAAAGTTCGCTCCGGAAGCATTCACTGGGAATATAAAACTCGACGGACTAGAAATCGGTCATAACGTTGATATGACCACCAAGTTACGGTTTATATCATCTAATGATCGCAACTTGGTCAAATATTGTAGAAAAACCCTTAAATTGCCAGAACTTGAGGGCTATCAAAGTACGACTAATAAAAATTTCTACTCATGGGCAAAGACGTCACCGAGGATGTGCATTTCCTCAAGCGCGCGACCACAACCCCGAGCAACACAGGTCAATGGGTCATCAGCGATAACCACTGGTAGTGCGGTATCTTGCATAAGACGTCGATCCATGTCGCGTAATAACGCACCGCCTCCGGCTATTACCATGCCCCTTTCTCCAATATCTGCGCTTAGTTCAGGGGGTGTATGCTCTAAAGCTTCACGAATAGCATGAACTATTTGATCCAACGCGTCACTTATTGCATCAAATATTTCCTCACTGGTAATAACCAAACTTCGCGACATACCTTCTGCAATATCGCGCCCTTTGATTTCCATTTCCTTATGCTCTGATTCGGACCATGCTGAGCCGATTTCTTTCTTTACCCTTTCAGCTGTGGATTCTCCAATTAGAACACCGTGCCGTCTTCGAATATAATTTATTATCGATTCATCAAAGGTGTCACCTGCCACTCGCAAGGAGTGTGAGTACACCATTCCACCGAGAGACATAACACCCACTTCAGTGGTGCCGCCACCGATATCAACAACCATAGATCCAGTCGGTTCAGCAACAGGAAGATTCGCCCCAATAGCCACGGCCATGGGCTCTTCGATCAAATAAACCTCTCGAGCTCCTGCACCCAATGCTGATTCGCGGATAGCGCGTCGTTCTACCTGAGTCGAACCACACGGCACACAGATTACGATTCGTGGGCTCGAGAAAAAACGATTTTCCTGCACTTTACGAATAAAATACTTCAGCATTACTTCGGTTATTGTAAAATCCGCGATCACGCCATCCTTCATTGGACGTATCGCTTGAATGCTCCCGGGTGTGCGACCAAGCATCAACTTGGCATCGGCACCGACAGCAAGCACTGTTTTACTGCCTCCACCAGGCAAATGACGTATCGCAACAACAGATGGTTCATTTAATATGATACCCCGGTCACGCACATAAATGAGGGTATTGGCAGTTCCGAGATCTATCGCCAAGTCATTGGAAAACAGACCGAGCAGTCTTTTTAGAAACATAAATATTATATTGGTTAGAAAACCGTCGTACTCTAACAACCACGACGGTAGGTATCAATGAAATTTGAGAAAACAATGCGATTAAGCACTAAAGAGTTATAATTTTAACCGAATTTCAGCACAAGTTTTCTCGATTTTCGATAAAATAAGCGAAAATCAAAATACACTACCAACGGTTTAATAAATGAGTATTACTACTGACGACGTTTTTGCTATTGCCCGATTAGGCAGACTCCGTATTAACGATAAGGACGCGAGTCATTATGCTGAAAGCCTAACTGATATTATGGATCTTGTCGCACAGATGAATACGGTTGATACCAACACTATTAAACCTATGGCACATCCCCAAGATGTAAACCTTCCATTACGTGAAGATAAAGTGACCGAAAAAAATTGTCGCGATGCACTCTTGCAAATCGCTCCTTCTGCAGAAAAAGGACTTTTCCTAGTTCCTCGTGTAGTTGAATAAGCCCAAAACCCTATAATTACCCAGGCAGCACCATGCTTCATACACTTAGTTTAGTCGATCTTGCGTCCAGATTACGCGATCGTAGCCTCTCTGCTGTCGAGTTAAGCCAGCACTTTCTCGACAGAATTGATAATGCATCAAAACTTAATGCATTTATCACAGTAGATCCAGAACAGGTTCGGACTCAGGCAGAATCTGCAGATCAAATACTTTCAACCGGCGATTCACATGTTCTTTGTGGTATTCCACTCGCTCACAAAGATATTTTCTGCACAGAAGGCATGAAAACGTCGTGTGGTTCTAAAATGCTCGATAATTTCATCTCGCCCTATGACGCGACAGTGGTAAAACGCTTAGCGAATGCAGGCATGGTTACACTCGGCAAAACAAACATGGATGAGTTCGCCATGGGTTCTTCTAATGAAACTTCATGGTATGGGCCAGTACTTAACCCATGGTCGGAACAACGAGTACCCGGCGGTAGTTCCGGTGGCTCTGCGGCTGCCGTGGGCGCACGTCTTGCACCTATTGCCACCGGGACAGACACCGGTGGTTCTATCCGTCAGCCGGCTGCATTTTGCGGTTTAACCGGCCTTAAGCCGAGTTACGGCAGAGTATCGCGTTATGGAATGATTGCATTTGCATCATCTCTAGACCAAGCTGGTCCAATCGCCCGAAGCTGTGAAGATGCCGCATTGCTACTTGACGCAATGAGTGGTCACGACCCTTTAGACTCGACCTCAGTGAACAACGACCCATCAACTGCCAGTGCGCAATTAGCTAATACAATTAGCGGTCTACGAATTGGCTTACCAAAGCAGTTTTTTGAGGACGGTATCGATCCAGAAATTTCCAGGGCAGTTGACGTTGCGATTGAAACATTGAAATCATTAGGCGCAACCACAGTCGAAGTAGATTTACCAAATAGCGCTGCAGGAATTCCCTGTTATTACGTAATTGCACCCGCAGAAGCTTCATCAAATCTTTCCCGTTTTGATGGGGTTCGCTATGGATATCGATGTGAAGACCCGGTTGATCTTGCAGACCTCTACGAGCGCAGCCGATCTGAGGGTTTCGGAGCAGAAGTTAAACGTCGAATCATGATTGGCGCTTATGCTCTGTCATCGGGATATTATGATGCTTATTATCTTAAGGCACAGCGGATTCGCCGCTTAATATCGAATGATTTCGACACAGCGTTTGAAGCATGCGATGTAATCTTAGGGCCAACAACGCCAACAACAGCGTTTGGGCTCGGAGCGAAAACAGACGATCCCATTTCGATGTATCTAAATGATATTTTTACAAACACTGTAAATCTAGCAGGTCTTCCCGGGTTGTCGTTACCTGTAGGATTTGACAACGCTGGACTACCCATCGGTATGCAACTCATTGGAAAGTTCATGCAAGAATCAATTCTATTAAATGTAGGACACCAATATCAAAATGTCACCGATTGGCATAAAGCCATTCCACAGGAGTATCAAGCATGAGATGGGAGTGTGTAATTGGTCTTGAAATACATGTTCAGCTAAAAACTAAAAGCAAAATTTTCTCAGGCAGTTCTACCGCATACGGTGCTATGCCAAATACTCAGGCAAGCTATGTGGATGCAGCCCTCCCTGGAGTATTGCCTGTAATGAATCGAGAGGCCGCCATAATGGCTGTCAAATTTGGACTGGCTGTTGGAGCAGAAATAAATCAAACATCGATTTTTGCCCGAAAGAACTACTTTTATCCAGATTTACCCAAGGGCTACCAAATATCCCAGTTTGAAGTTCCAATTGTTGGAGCCGGTTCGATAGACATATCTGTTGGTGAAAAAACCAAGACCATTGGTATTACCCGCGCGCACCTTGAAGAAGATGCCGGTAAGTCACTGCATGAAGATTTTCAGGGTCAAACTGGAATAGATCTTAATCGAGCCGGCACGCCTTTACTAGAAATTGTGTCGGATCCTGACATGCGCTCCCCTGCAGAAGCCGTCGCCTATTTGCGTAAAATTCATACACTAGTGCGATATCTAGAAATATGCGATGGAAATATGCAGGAAGGTTCATTTCGATGTGATGCTAATATTTCGATGCGTCGCCCCGGCGATGAGTTAGGAACACGAGCTGAGCTGAAAAACATTAATTCTTTTCGTTTTGTTGAAAAAGCAATTGAATTCGAGATTGAAAGGCAAATAGAAGTGCTTGAAGATGGCGGGAAAGTTGTCCAGGAAACGAGATTGTACGACTCTGATAAACATGAGACTCGATCCATGCGTGGAAAAGAACAAGCCCATGACTATCGATACTTCCCTGATCCCGATTTACCGCCTCTCGTAATCGATTCCGACACGCTAGCCGATATTAAGAAATCTTTACCGGAACTACCTGAAGAGAAAACCGCACGATTCATTTGCGACTATCAATTATCACATCAAGAAGCTAGTTTATTAACCGTTGACAAAACAACAGCTGAATTTTTTGAAGCGGTACTAGAAAAAGACTCATCGTTAACGGCAAAACTTGTTGCTAACTGGATTGGTGGGGAGCTAACAGCACGGTTAAATAAGGAGTCTCTAACGATTACCGAATCCGCTGTATCCGCAGAATCACTTGCCTTATTACTTTCCCGCGTTAATGATAATACAATTTCAGGAAAAATCGCCAAGGATGTATTTAATAGCATGTGGGAAACTGGAGACGCGCCTGATAACATCATAGAAGCCAAAGGTCTTAAACAAATAAGTGACTCTGGCGCAATAGAGTCTATTGTAGATGAGGTACTCGCACGTTCGGTTACCCAGGTTGATCAATATAAGGCTGGACAACATAAAGTGCTTGGATTCCTAGTCGGGCAAATCATGAAAGAGTCCCGCGGAAAAGCCAATCCGGCACAAGTTAATCAAATACTAAAGCAAAAACTTGAGAGTTAAAATCCTTATGCCAAACAAAATGGACGAAGACGACCCCGACCCCGAACCGACAGAATCGCGATTCACCCCTAGTCAGATAGGGGATAAAACTAATGGATAAGATATCCCTAGCTACGCTGTTTGTTAGCCTCATCATATTGCTCGTTTTGTCCGCTTTCTTTTCAGCGTCAGAAACAGCAATGATGTCACTGAACCGATATCGATTAAACAGTCTCGCTGAAAATGGACACAAAGCGGCGAAAAAATGCTTGGAATTACTGGAACATACCGATCGCCTTCTCGGCACAATATTGCTTGGAAATAATCTAGTAAACAATGCAGCTGCGGCCGTCGCAACCGTTATCGCTCTTAAACTAGCGGGAGAAGTTGCCATTGCATTTGCGACCGGGACTATCACCTTGGTGGTGTTAATAGTGGCAGAAATACCACCGAAGACCGTAGCCGCTTTATATCCAGAGCGAATCGCGTTCAGAGCTGTATATATACTCTCGGCATTCCAATGGATTAGCTATCCCATTGTGACTCTAGTGAATAGACTTGGTTCTTTTTTACCGAGGCTTTTCGGTATTGCCCTGCGACGTCGGGATGATGCATTAAACCCGGATGAAATTAGAAACGTTGTAAAGCAATCCACCCATTTATTACCTCAGACCCATCAGGAAATGTTGTTACGAATTCTAGAACTGGAAAACATCACAGTCGAAGACGTAATGATACCAAGAGCAAGTGTTGAAGCCATAAATCTGGACGATGAATGGGATGACATTCTAGAACAACTGGCAACCAGCCATCACACCTTAATACCTGTTTATCGAGGGAACCTCGACAACATTGTTGGTGAAGTGCACCTGCGCAATGTTCTTCATCAATATCAGGAAGGAACCTTATCTCTCGAAGATTTTCTTGAAGTTATTCGCGAACCACTATTTATTCCCGTTGGAACGCGTCTAACAGAACAACTTATTCTGTTGAAGGAAAAACGCAGAAAGAGCGCGTTGGTCGTTGACGAATATGGCGACATTCGGGGTCTTGTGACATTGGATGAAGTATTGGAAGAAATTGTTGGAGAATTCACCATCCAGATACCGGGGGCGTCTCAAGATGTCTACGCAGAAGAATCTGGAGGCTATCTCGTAGATGCTAAATCAAATATTCGTGATCTAAACAGGAAAATGGATTGGGAATTACCGGTTGATGGACCAAAGACGCTAAACGGCCTAATACTCGAGGAGCTTCAGGATTTACCAAATACGGGAACCACTATCAAAATCGATAACATGGTTATCGAAATTGTAAAAACCAACGCTGCAGGCGTAGAAGTTGCACGGATAGTCCAGCTTTAGCAAACGCTGGTGGTTAGGAGTGTTTTACCTATCAATAAAATAATGAACTTAGGTAAAAATTAACCCAAGCGCCTATACAGGATCTTCGTCAACGACCACTTCTTCTTCAGTCCCTGGAACCGTTGTACCAGTAGGGCAAAAATTGCCCATTTCTACCGTGGTGGTAGCACCTACAGATACAGTTTCGCCAGTATCAATGCGAACCCCACGATAAGTAACCGTCAGATTATAGGTAAAAGGAGTGCCGGTTGGGTTACGGCTCATAAACTGAGCTTTAGTAGATTCTAAATCTGCAACAATAATTCCTGCGGTTCCAGTTGCCGAACTACCGCCAGCCAAATTAACTGAAAGCGTCTGTGAATGTGTGCGAGAGCTAAGCGCAGGCGCTCGAGCACTAATACCTTTCCAAGCCACAGTATAGCTGGTAAACAAAATACCTCGATCCAGATTCGTCGGTAGTAAACTGGTATCCGTAATGGTTATTGCAAACGTTCCGGTATCAGTAGTGATGAATGAATCAAGCGTAATCTCATCAACACGCGGATCTATTGTACAAGTTATACCCGAAGCATCTATACTAAACTCTTCTGAGGACAATACAGCAAATAAATTTAATCCAGTTGTGCCAGCTGTAAACCCAGTTACCCCGGCAGAACCACTGCTTGTTGTTGAGCTCCCTGGGCTGCAGGCGCTCAGCAACAGCGACAAAGCTAACGTTGTAAAAAATCCACGCATTGGGTTTTCCTCCTTAAAGGTAAGAATCAGGCGACAAACGGTCAAACTAATATTCTTGAATATATTGAAGGCCTTATTATAAAGTGTTTGAGCAACTTCTTAAACATAGAATGCAATCTAATGGAAAGTATCAGAAAAATGAAACGATAGGTTAAATTCACGACATCTTTCTCGTCATTTTTCTTTTATGAACCGATACACCGTATACTTTTTATTCATCTGTGCCGATAATTAGCTATTAGTTTAATGCAGACCTTTCTCACTCCAAGCTGTTTCACCCTCAGCCGTTGTATATTGCTACTTACATTCTTCCTGCCCGTGCAAATTTTCGCACTTTCAGCAGAAATAAGCTTCAGTTCTAAAAAAATAGGTGCATCACCCCAATTAACTTATGAAACTGAGTTTACCTGCTCCGATAAAATTTACATTCTATTACAAACTCAAGGCTTAAGTATTGGGATCCATAACATTGAATTACATTGGATAAACCCTCTAAATAAACGACAGGAGCTTACAAAATTCGATGCATATGTTAGCGACGATAAGCAGTTAATATGGGCATGGCTACGATTACAGGCTCCTAGTAATTCACAAGTGATTCGAGCATTTGACCCCTCTTTTGGCATGCGCAATTTTATCGGGTTATGGAGAGTCAAAATTCATATTGACGGTAAACTTCTAAGTACGGAAAAGTTTGATGTCCTTTGTTAGATGTAACTAGCCCGTTACATTATCACGAATATAAACGGGTAGTCCGTGATTGAACTGACTAACTTCGCCCCGTTCAAATTGAGGAATAGACAGTGCAAGAATATCATCTGCAAGCGGCGTAGCATTTACATCCCCCCGACTGATCTCTTCGTGAGTGAGTTCGATCAATTCTTCATAAACTCGCCATCCATTACCAATCGGTATGGTGTCATCCTGTATTTGCAATTCTCTGGGGGGAATAAGCTGTTCCGCACCTAACGAGACAACATTACCATTCGTAACTTTAAAACTCGCGGTATAAACCTGATTCATCCGTGCATCAAGTGCCACGACAACGTTACCTTCGCAGCGTCGCGCTAAAGCCGCTAGTGAAGAAATACCACGAAGTGGCACTCCGCTTGAAAATGATAATCCCTGTGCAACACCTGCACCAATTCGCAGTCCTGTGAATGAACCAGGACCGCGATCGAATGCAATGCCATCAAGATCGCTTAATTCAATAGCTGCCTCAAGCAGAAGTTCATTAATCATCGGCAATAACACCCTCGAATGACTATTCGAAAGATCCGTTAGTCGTTGTGTAACACGACCATCGACAAACAGAGCTACTGAGCATAGTTCCGTAACCGTATCAATTGCGAGAATATTCATGGTTTCGCCAAAAACGTAGACAAAAATCGACTAACCGCTTCCAATCGAGTCGTTCGCCTCATCGGTGGCAATGCATTTAAGAACTTCTGTCCATAGCTTTTCGTTCGTATTCGGGGATCACAAATCATTAAAACACCAAAGTCTAGCTCATCCCTAATTAATCTTCCTACTCCTTGCTTTAACGTCAAAATTGCTTGAGGTAACTGATACTCATAAAATGAATTGCCACCATTGTCCTCAATATGTTTTAGGCGTGCCTTATTGACCGGATCGAATGGAGATGCGAACGGTAATTTATCTATAACCACGCAGATCAAAGCATCACCTTTTACATCAACTCCTTCCCAAAAACTGCTGGTACCGAGAAGAACGGCCCTATCGGTTTTATGAAAACGTTCTATCAATTTATGTTTTGGCGCTTCGCCCTGAATCACCAATGGATATTTTTCTAACTCCGCTAGGATTTCCCGAACCTCGTGTAGCACTCGATAGCTTGTAAATAGTAAAAAACAATGTCCATCCGTTAATTCCAGCACAGGTAACACCTGTTTAACCATCTCCTCCGAAAATCGAAAATTTGATGGATCCGGTAATCCATCAGGAACATACATCAAAGATCGAGACCTATAATCGTAAGGACTACCCCACTGCATCACTTCCGTATCGTCGAGCCCCATTCGCTGACAATAGTGGGCTCCATCATCTTCAGAGGTTAACGTTGCCGAGGTGAATACCATCGCTAAGTCTTCACTTAGCAGGTTCTTGCGAATCTGATCCGATACGGTTACAGGCGTCGCCTGCAGGCGCAATGACCGACGTGTCGATTCGTACCAATACACGATTCCACGCTCGTCTGGAAATGCAAAACGTTGAAGGTTTGAAAGAAGATCAACAGTGCGCTGATAAACCGACGCAAGGTTCTCGCCAGAAACAGATGCGCTTTCTAACAATGACGATAGTGCACCTAGTTGTGTGATAAGGGCGTCCCTCGAATCAAGGTATGCCGGCATATTGTCCAACTCCTCTAGCTCTCCTCGATCCTTCGAGGCAATCGCCAACAGCAAAACCCGAAGGGCTTTTTCCACTTCATCCAACGTCTCTGATAAAGGTACACCACTCTTATCGGCAGCCTCAGCAATTCTAATTTCTCGGCAAAGTGCCGTAACCTGTGCAGTGCTAAACCCAAACCCAAAAAATTGTGCGGCTATTTCCGGAAGCAAATGCGCTTCATCAAAAATTACACCGTCATAATCGGGTAATACTTCGCCAAAGCCTTCTCCCTTAATAGCCATGTCAGAAAAAAATAAATGGTGATTTACGACCACTAAATCCGCTTTAGTTGCGCGCTTTCGGGCGGCATAGACATGACATTTTGAAAAGTGATCACATTTTTGACCCAGGCAGTTGTCTGAGGTTGATGTCACTTCGGGCCATACGCCGGAGTCATCAGAAATTTGAGTTAATTCACTGATATCTCCCGCGGTTGTGTGTTTAGCCCATTCCTGAATTTTTTGCCAATCTGTCACATCGTTCGGCTGTTTAAATAACATGCCATCTGATCGCCCTAACCTCAGTAAGCAAAGATAGTTAGCGCGACCTTTTAAACGCTCAAAGCTGCAGGGTATTCCCAATACTTCTCGAACAGAAGGAAGATCCTTTATGAACAGTTGATCTTGAAGATGCTTGGTTCCTGTGGATACAATGATCTTTTTCCCACTTTGTATTGCAGGAACGAGATATGCAAACGTCTTTCCAGTGCCAGTGCCCGATTCGGCAACTAGTGTAGAACGTGTATTAATTGCATTCTCCACCTGAAATGCCATTTCTTGCTGAGCCAGACGCGCATTAAAACCGTTCCACTTTTGGGAAAAGACGCCCTCTTTCGATAATGCAATAGCACTCGGGCTATTCAGCATTGGGGTTCGTAATACGCTGCAAACAACGCTCTAGGCCGTCTTTCCAGGTTGGTATTGCAAGGGAAAAATCTGCTTCAATTTTACTTTTATCTAATACGGAATAGGCAGGCCGTTTAGCCGGTGTTGGAAACTCGGTAGTTTTTACCGGAACTATATTAACATCCAGTTTCGAGCAATCCATAATGGCACAAGTAAAGTCGTACCAAGTAGTACTGCCTGTATTCCCCAGATGATAAATAGCCGATTGATCAAACACATTTACATCAATTTTTTGCAGCATGTCTTTGGTCAATTGAGCAAGATCCCCTGCATATGTCGGACATCCAATCTGATCATTAACGACACGAAGCTCTGGTCGTTGATTCGCGAGTCTTAACATCGTAAGTAGGAAATTTTTCCCAAATTCCGAATACACCCAGCTGGTTCTTAGAATCAAATGGCGACAATCACTTTTTTGAATATTTTGCTCACCTAAAAGTTTGGAGCATCCGTAAACACTGTTCGGGTTGGTTTCATCTGACTCCCTGTACGGGGAACTACTCTCACCAGAAAACACGTAATCCGTCGAGTAATGAACTAATAGCCCATTTTTTTCTGCGAGAATTTGAGCGATAACACCTGGAGCAACCGCGTTGATAGCGTAGGCCTTATGTTGTTCGTTCTCAGCAAGATCTACTGCAGTATATGCTGCCGCATTGATAACCACATCGGGTCTTATTGAGCGCAACCTATCTTTGATTTGATCTACATCGACAAGATCTAACTCATCTCGTCCAACAGAAACAACGTTATAACCAGGCCAGTCGAGTGCCGATAGTGAGCGTCCAACTTGACCGTTACATCCTGTAATTAATAACGTTTTATTGTTAGCCAAAAACTAAGTCCCGAAATCGAATCGCATTTTTATCTTTTTCAGAAACGATAGCTGATGATATTGGCCATTCGACACCAATATCAGGGTCGTTCCACAAAATACCTGTGTCATCTTCTTTTTTATAAACATTAGTGCATTTATAGGTAACATCAGCATCTGTTAGCGAACAAAAACCATGCGCAAACCCCTCCGGGATATACAGTTGTTTTCCGTTATCTGCAGACAGTTCTATGCCGAGCCACTCACCATAAGTTGGGGAATCTGGTCGTATGTCCACAGCAACATCGAATATCGAACCGATAACAACCCTTACTAATTTCCCCTGCCATAGCGGATATTGAAAGTGAAGCCCGCGTAGCACGCCTTGTTGAGAACGCGAGTGATTGTCCTGCACAAATACGTCAGGTAAACCTGCGGCAGCAAACTTTTCTTTATGAAAGACTTCTGTAAAAAACCCACGATCATCACCAAACCGCGTAGGTTCAATTACAACTACTCCCGGTAATTTTGTTTCTAAGAATTTCATGTCTACTAGGATACCAGATCATCGAAGAATGACTTAATTTTATCCGTCCAACCGTTTTCACGAGGGCAATGGCGCTCCGCACCAGCCTGAGTTGTCTCCTGAAACTCCTCTAACAGTTCCTTTTGTCGCTTGTTAAGATTTACTGGAGTCTCCACTCGAATACGACAGAACAAATCCCCTTGAGCACCAGAACGAACATTCCTTACACCTTTACCGCGTAACCTAAACATCTTTTCAGTCTGTGTTTCCGCGGGAACTTTTAGATTCGCCCGACCATCAAGCGTAGGAATATGCAACTCCCCTCCTAAAACGGCCGTGACAAAACTAATCGGCATCTCACAATATAGATCATCACCGTCGCGGGTGAATATGGAATGTTCACGAAGCCTGACTTGCACATAAAGGTCACCGTTTTGACCGCCAGCCGGGCCCGCTTCGCCCTCACCACCAAGTCTAATTTGATCCCCCTCATCAACACCCGCAGGAACTTTTACGGATAACGTTTTATTGCGTCGGACACGTCCCTGCCCACTGCAATCACTACACGGATCACTAATAACGGTTCCCTTTCCACGGCACTGAGGGCATGCCTGTTGAATAGAGAAAAACCCCTGCTGCATTCGAACCTGTCCTTGTCCGTTACACGTAGAACATGTCGTCGGTGACGATCCGGGTTTTGCGCCAGAGCCACTGCACGAATCGCAATTCTCAGTAGTTGGAATACGGACTTCCGACTCAGTTCCACGAACGGCTTCTTCTAAAGTAAGATCCAGAACAAATTTCAGATCGTTGCCGCGTCCAGGGCCACGACCTCGACCACCGCCACCACCACCGAATATATCACCGAATATGTCACCAAATATGTCGCCAAAACCGGCGCCAGCACCTTGCCCCCCTCCCATAGATGGGTCGACACCGGCGTGACCGAATTGG
>CAJQKF010000051.1 GCA_905478855.1 uncultured Gammaproteobacteria bacterium | reverse complement strand
CTCACACGCGAACAATACGAGAGTATGTATAAACGGTCTCCAGCAGACTCTAAGAATTCCAATTTTCGAAATATCTCCCTACGAGCTATTGGTGGACGATACATAGTCATGCCGCCAGCTTGGATACGATACCCCATTAACGATAACCAATCTTGCACCCGTCCGGTTGTCAAGAACCTACCAGCCCAGGGTGACTTAGGGCGCAATACATGCATAGCCTTAGATATTCCCCACAAACTAAATGGTTGAAAACCAGTTAATAAGACTGTGCCATCTGGAACCATAATTTGAGTTAATTCGCGCAAGAAATTATGAGGATTTTCAACATAATCTAGACTGTGAGGCAATATCGCCAAATCAACACTGTGAGCACCAAAGGGGAGTGACTTGAAATCGCTTACAACCGATACGTTAGCCCCGCGTCTAGTTGAAAAATCCACAGTGGATCGACTTTTTGCCGTTACGTTATCCATAATTGAATAGGCCGGCATTCCGAATTGCACGACATTCTTAAAATATCGGCCGGGGAGCAATTGTTCGATCTTTTGACTTTCCACAGCAAGAAGCACCTTACCCATGTCTGTATCCAGCCAAATATCAAACTCGGACATGTAATCGATTTTCTTAGAATGCAAATAATTCACCTAATAAAAACAAAATTTCACTCGATAACAGCACCAATCCTTAGATGCCTTTTTAACAACAGTTTTGAACATGGTTTACAGCATGCTAACATGCGCGCGCCATGACAAACTCACTACCGACAAACAACTATCTTAAAGCTGCTGCACTCACCTCATTTCTTGCAATAGGTGGTTGCGCAACAATGCTACCTACCGATGGTGTTATACCACAATCGGGCGAGCGTGAAACCGAGAGTCAACTCAGCCCCGTCGTTACAATGAAGGGCATTGAAAAAGCAGATCTTCTAAACCAGATAAAACGCAATTTCGAATTGCCAAACTATCAAAGCAATTTAGTCACTAAGTATGAAAATTGGTATCGAACTCATCCGACGGCACTTCCAAAGATTCTTACTAAAGCCGAGTGGAGTATCCCCTGGATTTTCAACGAAATAACAAAAATAGGATTCCCTGCAGAAATAGCTCTTTTGCCAGTGATCGAAAGTGGCTACGACCCCTCCGTTAGATCTCGACAAAACGCACAAGGTCTTTGGCAATTGATTAAAAACACCGGTAAACATTACGGACTCAACCAAAATCAATGGATTGACGAACGACGAGATATTGAAAAATCAACCAAAGCAGCATTAACTTATCTTAGTGAGCTCAATGAGATTTTCAATGGAGATTGGATGCTAACACTGGCAGCCTATAATTCAGGTCAGGGCCGGATCAAACGCCAAATCGCCGAAAACATTAACTCCGGCGGTAGTGGTCACTATAAAGATCTTGCTCTGATTACCGAAACACGACATTTCGTACCAAAACTAATTGCAGTAAGAAACATTATCAGAAACCCTGAGCACTATGGTGTTGTTTTACCTACCGTACCGACGCAACGGAATTTTGTAACCGTGCCGGTCGTAAACGGTGTTTCACATAAGGCCATTGCCAAAACATGTAACATCGACCAAACAACAATTAAAATTTTAAATGCCGCTCATCAGCGGGCAGGCGCACCACCCGGGCGTCAAATTGTGCGTATACCCGAAACCTGCGACAATCGATTTCGACACTTTATAAAAGATCACTCAGAGCACATCGTCGAACATAGACAAAATAATAATACTTCGGCGTATATTGTAAAAAAAGGCGACTCGTTATGGAGCATAGCTCGCAGGAATAAAACAACAATAAGCAGTATTTTACAAAAAAACCCGGGACTTAAAGAGTCGCTGCAACCAGGTCAATCAATAGTTTTGACTGATTCTGGGATAAAAATTAAGAAAAATCGAACATATACGATAAAATCTGGTGATACTCTCAGCCAGTTAGCTAAGCGCTTTCAAGTCAAACAGACTGAACTTGCAAAATGGAATAATATGAATTTAAATAGCATATTGACACTAGGTCAAAAACTTCTCATACGATAAATCAATCTTTTAAAGGAATTTTTTTTCCATCAAAACAGCATCTTCCCGAGTATGACCTAAAGAATAGTAGTCTTTTCGGACTCCTGTTTGAGTAAAACCAACTCGACGATATAGACGAATCGCCGTTTGGTTGCTAACCCGAACTTCGAGATAGACTTTACTCGCGTTCTCATTTGCAAGATTTTCTAGCAACCGGCGGAGCACTTTATTTCCGCAGCCGTAACCTTGATAAGCGACCTCTACGCCAATATTGACAATTGTCCCTTCATCAATCACAAGACTTGAAATTCCGAAAGCAATCACCTTATTGTCCGCAATTGCTACCAAACAAAAATATGATGCACTTAGACAACCTGCAAACAAACTTCGATTCCACGGTGATGGTGATGAGTCACGCTCTATAGCTGTTACTGCATCTAAATCAACAGAGTTCATGAGTCGAATATTTATTTCGCCTCGTTTTGGTGGAAACTCAATGCCGGGATACATCATCCATAATACCCCGTAGTAGCTGTAAATCTCGCCACGCGTCGCGCTTTTGTTGGGGCGATGCGAACAAACTATCAAGTGATTCAGTAATGATCACAGGAATTTTCTGACGATAGTAGTACACATCGCTTTGTAATTTACGCTCTAAATCTTTTGACTTCAAAAAAGGGTCTGCAGCATCATGCCCTAGAAAAAGAATGAACTGTGGCTGAATCAATTCAATTTGGCCATATAGATAGGGTATACATTCATGAATTCCTCTAGCGATTGATTTAGCGTCGTCACCTGGATAGCACTTTATCAAATTTGCAAAGTAACAACTCTGTTGATTAATTCCTATCGAATTCAACATGGAATTTAATAGTGATCCACGAGACCTCGTAAAAAGTTCACCTCGATCATTATCTTCAAAACTAGGTCGCTCGCCTACTACAAGCACCTGCGGTTCAAATTCCAAACCGTGGCCAAAAATCGCCTGCTTTCTGCGCTGATAAAAACTGCACAATTTACATTCATGCATCTTTTCAGTTAGTGAGGAAAGTGAATCCGTTATTTGCATCCCGCCCGCTTCGACCGCTAATGAATCACCTTTCTCTATCCAGACATCGATACCCATTTCCTTTAGCATTTGTATCTTATGCATAAGTTGTTCACTCAGGGTATATCTGACTACGTAACTTTAGGCGCGATGCGTCATCAATGTTTACCAAATAATTCGACAGTAAAAAGATAATCTTCATTAAAACAATAACAAACGACTTAGCACTAACTCACTAATTACTTCGTGAGTTTTTATCATTGTCATCTATATCGGTAGTGGCCTTTGTTGAAACATTACTTTTCTTTAGTTGGCGCCGTCTTACCCATACGATTGGCCCTGATAGGAAATATACAGCGAACAATACAAATAATACTAAAGGCGGGTCGAAAGATATCAACACAAACGGCACTACGATAAGGATCAAAGCAAAAAATGGAATGCGGTTTTTTGGATCAAAATCTTTGAAACTCATAAACGGGATGTTACTCACCATAGCCAGTGCAGATGCCACAGTAAAAACGATAGAAACCGTAGCCGTTAGTGGACTGGAAAGTCCATAACCTTCAACAACCCAGATCCAACCGGCGAGAAATGCAGCTGCTGCAGGGCACGGTAGTCCTTGAAAATAACTTTTATCCTTAACCTCTACAGAATTAAAGCGCGCCAGTCTAAGCGCAGTACACGCAACGAAAAGAAACGAAGTTAGCCAACCAGGCTTCCCATATGAAGATAAAATCCATTCAAATATAACTAAGGCTGGGGTTAAGCCAAAAGCAATAACATCAACCAAAGAGTCATATTCCTTGCCAAAATAACTTGATGTATTTGTCCATCGTGCAATTCGTCCATCCAGTCCATCCAAAACCATGCACGCAAAAATGCAGGCAGCGGCGATCTCAAAACGACCTTGAGTAGCTTGAACGATAGCGTAGAACGCAACGAATAAACTACCGGTTGTCACAAGGCTGGGTAAAATGAATATGCCTTTTCGTAGATTACTCATACCGGATTTTTCTGAGTCGGCGTTCATGCGTCCCTCGGTGGTTCCAAAATAGCTATTACATCACTCGCAGCTTGAACCCATTGTCCTAACTGCACCTTAATTTCTGCTTCCATAGGTAAGTATACGTCAACTCGAGAACCAAATCGTATGAACCCGTATCGCTCGCCGCCGGTGATCGGATCACCTCGATCAACATAACAGAGTATTCGCCGGGCGATCAAACCCGCAATTTGCACACTTACAACATCCAGCCCCTGCGCCGTTCTAATCCAAATTGCGTTACGCTCATTTTGCGTTGACGCCTTATCCAGCGCCGCATTGAAGAATCGACCTGGATAATACCAGCGCTTCATAACGACACCGCCTACGGGTGCACGATTTGAATGAATCGAAAACACGTTCATGAAAACACTAACACGTCGCGCAGGTCGCTTAAGATAAGGGTCCTCAACCTCGTCAATTGCCACTACTTTGCCATGAGCTGGAGACACGATAGCAAATTCTATTGAAGGAACGGTTCGCTTAGGGTCGCGGAAAAACTGCAATACGAATAGAAAAACGATCCAACATGCAATACTACCCATCCACCCGATGGTGAATGAAGCTACAATTGCAACACCCAGTGCAATAAGGATAAATAGCCACCCTTCGCGTGCTATTAAAGGATGACTCATAATCTAATTATCATTAAGTAATACTCTTTCCACTACAATTTCAGCGCACGATTACCACGCGCGATTCCAGAAACCCCCGAACGCACAACTTCCACTATTTCCGTCACAGAAAGCGCCACGATAAACGCATCTATTTTTTCACCGTTGCCAGTTAATTCAACGGTATAAGTATCGCTGGTTACATCGATAATTCGGCCACGAAAAATATCCACCAATCGTTTAACCTCCTCTCGGCGATCATCTTTGGCAACGGCCTTAACTAACAGTAATTCGCGCTCAATATGAGCGCCGTCAGTTAGATCCATTAATTTCACAACATCAACTAACTTATTTAGCTGTTTAGTTATCTGCTCAATTACTTTTTCAGACCCTGATGTGACAATTGTCATTCGGGATAACGTATTGTCCTCGGTAGGTGCAACAGTTAACGACTCAATATTATACCCACGAGCTGAGAAGAGACCCGAAACTCGAGATAACGCGCCTGACTCATTTTCAAGCAAAATTGATAGAATTCTTCGCATTGCTAAGCCAACTCCCTTTTGGTAATCATCTCTGCGTTCGCTTCCGGTTTTAGAACCATTTCATGATGTCCCTTACCACCTGCAATCATTGGATAAACGTTTTCCGCCTGATCGGTAATAAAATCCAGAAAATATAGACTGCTCTTATCATCTATCGCTTCCTTAAGTGCACCCTCAACATCTGCTGGATCATGAATTTGGATGCCTTTATGGCCATAGCTCTCTGCCATCTTAACAAAATCCGGTAAAGCATTCATGTAAGACTGAGAATATCGGCGCTCGTAAAAGAACTCCTGCCACTGACGGACCATACCTAAATAACGATTATTCAGATTTATTATATTCACCGGTATGTCGTATTGTTTACAAGTAGCCAGTTCTTGAATACACATGAGAATACTAGCCTCGCCTGTGATGCAGGCGACATCAGCATCAGGGTGAGCAAACTTGACACCAATAGCTGCCGGCAAACCAAATCCCATGGTCCCTAGTCCACCGGAGTTGATCCAACGTAAAGGCTTCGAAAATTTATAGTGTTGTGCAGCCCACATTTGGTGCTGCCCAACGTCAGACGTAACATAGGCTTCGCCATTGGTTAATTCGTATAGTTTTTCGACTACAAATTGCGGCTTAATAACATCGCTCCTTGTGCGATCAAACTCAAACGATTTGAGTGAACGCCATTCGTTGATTTCCTTCCACCAATCAGCCGTTTTTCCCACGTCTGGTTTAGATCCCAACGATTTAAGCGATGCCAGCAAATCTCTCAACACCGGCGCCGCTCCTCCCACAAGAGGAACCTCGACAGGAACCACCTTGCCTATTGAAGCTGGATCAATATCTATGTGAATGATTCGGGCGTTGGGTGCAAATTTTGCTATATCTCCCGTTATCCTGTCATCAAACCTAGCACCAACAGCAAGCATTACATCACAATCATGCATTGCCATATTGGCTTCGTAGGTTCCATGCATACCTAACATGCCGATAAACTGGGGATCCTCTGCAGGAAAGCCACCTAACCCCATTAACGTATTAGTACAAGGATAGCCAAGGTAGTGAACTAACTCAGTTAACTCCTTCTCAGCCTTGCCCATTACAATTCCGCCACCGGAATAAATGATCGGCTTTCGCGCTTCCATCAACAATTTAGCCGCTCGACCAATTTGTTTAGGATGTCCTTTCTGCACCGGGGCATAAGAGCGCATTTCAACACTTTCAGGATAATTATATTCGCATAAGTTTGCCGTAATATCTTTCGGCACATCGACTAACACTGGACCCGGTCTACCCGTACTCGCGATAAAAAAGGCTTTTTTTATCGTAGCTGCTAGGTCCTTAACATCCTTAACTAAAAAGTTATGTTTGACGCAAGGTCGAGTAATTCCTATTGCGTCGACCTCTTGGAATGCGTCGTCACCTATTACGGAAGTGGGAACTTGAGCAGACAGCACCACCATAGGGATCGAATCCATATAAGCTGTCGCAATTCCAGTGACGGTATTAGTAACGCCGGGTCCGCTGGTTACAAGCACCACACCGGGTTTACCCGTGGCACGCGCATAACCATCAGCCGCATGGGTTGCGCCCTGCTCATGACGAACTAGCACGTGTTTAACCACATCCTGCTTATAGATTGCATCATAAATATGTAATGCCGCACCGCCAGGATAACCAAAGATATAATCAATACCTTCATCCTGTAAACAGCGCACTAGTATATCAGCACCAGTGAGTTCCACAGTTCACCTCAGTTTAATTAGAATAAGTGGCCCTGGAAAGCGGACCGAGTCGAACGTTATAGTATAAACGTCATCAACCCTTGAGGTAAATTACTTGGTAGACTATTTTAGTGACAGTAACTAAAAAATCGAGATGAAATTAGCACAATTGATGAAAATTCCGTTATCTACCGATAACATCAGAATTACCAACCCAGAACCCCTTTTATAAAAACATGCATAATAAAATTCACATCAGTCAGATGCAATCGGTCGGTTTCATATCAGATCTGCACCTCAGTTCTTCTGATAAGGAAATTGGTAGTCGATTGAAACACGCTCTTGAGCATTGGGCACTCAAACTGGATTACTTATTCATTCTAGGAGATCTATTCGAATACTGGATTGGTGATGACGCCAGCGAGCAATGTGGATTACTCCAATACGAGCAGTTACTCGCTCGGTTTTCAAGTGACAATAAAACGGAATTATTAATAATGCACGGTAATCGAGATTTTTTGCTCGGTACAGATTTTTGTCGAAGAATCAGAGCGTCTCTTATCCCTGACCCAACGATACTTCATTATGGCGACATTCCGATTCTACTAGCCCACGGAGACGCTTTGTGCACGGACGACCACGAACACATGTTAACCCGCGCTCAGATGAGGACTAAAGAATGGCAGAAACAGGTGCTCTCGAAAAGCATTGAACAACGATTAGCAATTGCACATACCGCAAGGCAACAAAGCGAAGAAAATAAACGCAAAAAATCAATGGACATTATGGACGTAAACCAAAATGCGGTAGTAAAATCCATGCAGAACCATAGCTGCCAACTAATGATACATGGCCATACACATCGGCCCGCAGTACATTATTTAGAAATCGAAAAAAAGGCGGCTATCAGGATTGTTCTCAGTGACTGGTTCGATGAACCAGGAATAGTTGAATTAAGGAATAACCAACTGACGGTTCTAAGTTCGGATAAGAAGAGAACATCCATTAACCCGAATGAGTTTAAAGCACCCCGGTAATTCTCAAGGTGCTTTTATGCTACTAGTACAGCTCCGTAATGACGGTCGAATCCAATTCGTTACCGGATAATTCCTCGGCCCGAATACCGCGCGTGGAGCCTATATCTGATAAATACTTTTCAGTTACATCACCCGTCACATATTCTCCACTAAAACAGGATGAATCAAATCCTTCAATATTGGAATTGCCCTCACGCACGGCGTCCTCTAAATCTTGAAGATCTTGATAAAACACTCGATCGGCACCAATAGCTTGACAAATCTCATCTGCACTGCGTCCAAACCCAATTAATTCATCCGTAGTTGGCATATCGATTCCATATACATTTGGAAATCGAACCGGAGGTGCCGCAGACGCGAAATACACTTTTTTCGCACCCGCATCTCGCGCCATTTGTATTATTTGTTTGGATGTCGTACCACGTACAATAGAATCGTCAACCAATAAGACATTCTTTCCGCGAAACTCTAGATCTATCGCATTTAACTTTTGCCGAACAGATTTTCGCCTCTCAGCCTGCCCAGGCATAATAAATGTCCTACCAATATAACGATTCTTGATAAATCCTTCGCGATATTTAATACCGAGCTCCCATGCCATTTGTAACGCAGAAGTTCGACTAGTATCCGGAACCGGTATTACTACATCAATATCATGGTCAGGCCAATTATGCTTCAAGCGTTTTCCCAGTTTTTCTCCCATCCTCATTCGGGTTTTATAAACAGCCACATCATCCATTATTGAATCGGGTCTAGCTAGATAAACATACTCAAAAAGACATGGCATTAATTTGGGGTCCGCCGCACAAATTTTTGCTGTAACCTTACCGTCCAAATCAAAAATAACAGCCTCACCAGGTTTAACATCCCGCTCTAACTCGAAGCCAAGCACATCTAACGCCACACTTTCAGACGCAATCATTCGTGATATTTTACCACTCGCTTCAATTCTCGAGCCAAATACAAGGGGTCGAATTCCACGAGGATCACGAAAAGCGACTATACCGTAGCCTACAATTAGCACGGTAACAGCATAAGCTCCGCGGCAGCGTTTAAACACACCTGCTACCGCACGAAAAATATCTTCATGGGTAGCCCTTATGCGCTTTGAACCAATTGCACCATACAGCTCATGAGCAAATACGTTCAGCAATATTTCCGAATCTGAATTCGTATTAATCTGACGCAGGTCTTCTCTAAACAGTGCTTCACCAAGTTCCGCAGTATTCGTTAAGTTTCCATTGTGGGATAGAGCCAAACCAAATGGAGAGTTTACATAAAAAGGCTGTGCTTCAGCTCTAGAATCGCAACCAGCGGTAGGATAACGTACATGGCCAATCCCCATATTTCCTTGTAACTGCAACATATGACGCTGATAAAAAACATCTCGAACTAAACCATTATCCTTACGGAGAAAAACTCGATTTTGTTCAGATGTCAAAATACCAGCAGCATCTTGCCCACGATGCTGTAAGACAGTTAAACCTTCATATATTTCCTGATTTACCGGTCCAGAACCAATAATGCCGACAATTCCACACATAACTAATTTTCTTGAAGTAAGTTGAGCGTTTCAGCATTTAAAGAATTCGGTAATGATTTTACCGGCTTCATAAAATCCTGCTCGTCAAGATAAGTATATATTGGTTCAAAATACGGAACCAATGATGAATTTACGTACCAGGGTTGGGTTGCTGCAGGAGTTAGACGCAATACGAATATAGCCACCAATACAATAGCAGCTCCACGTAATATTCCAAATAACGCTCCTAATGACCGATCGGTGCCCGCAATACCCACTGCGGCAAGTAGTTTCGTCAAAATCAATGCTACAAGGGATAAACTCAACAGACTTAATACGAAAATACCTGCTACCGCCACCATATATTGAATCTGTGGGGATTGTAAGTAGACATCCAGATATACAGACACATCATCGGCATACTGAAGAGCCAACCAGATCGAAACAATCCAAGACAATAATGCTAATAATTCACGAATCAAGCCGCGAATGAGGCCGACCAGTGCCGATACCAGCATACTGGCAATTATGACGTAATCTATTGATGTAAGCAGAGTTTCATTCATGATTGCAGCTTACTAACGAAACCATTAAGACCGAGTTGCTTATTTATGCTACCTTTTGCTCGAAGTGCTTCTTTCTGATTAGAAAAAGGCCCTGCCCATACGCGAATAATTACTTGGCCAGAAGGTCCCGTAATGTTGGATTGACCCGTTTTATAACCCGCTTCGGTTAGTTGTCCTACCACACGATCAGCGTTATTCTTGCGTTTGAATGCCCCGACTCGTAGTATCCACCTCGCCCCATTCTGGGCAGGTAAGTTTCGTTGTTTCTCTATCACGCTCGCAGATTTAGAATCTAGCTCTGCAAATTTAGTGCTGCCAATCGAAGAACGTTCTATTCGTGTATTTCGCTCCAACACAAGCTCTAGCGGTTTACGTGGTTGCAACAAACCAGCATTCGTTACCGATGTAAATTCACCATGACTAGACAGCGTTGCAGAGCCATTCGCGTCTAACGGGGTCTGTATATTCTCGGTGATTGTCTCAATGTCATTTTCTGCATTCAGGTTTTCGGATAAAAATTCATCAACACGACTTACATCGTTACTACCTATTATTTTCGACGCAAATTCGGATGAAACCGGAGTAGACAGGTGGGATGTAGTATTCTTCTCTTGGATTAAAAAAGAAACAAGAAGCGCTGACACGACCACCAAGATGACCGCCCCAGTGATGCGATTCTTAAGGTTAAATTCCTGTTCGCTCACAATGCTAAAAAAACCTCAATGAGAGCCATCAATTTGATGGATACGGGTGAAGATTCAGAAATTTCATTATATCACCGACTAAGTAAAAGGAACCAAAAACGACAACACAATCGTCTGCATTCGCCATTTCGATCGCGGTTGAAACGGCGCTTTCTGGGTTTTCAGACTTGATAATTGGCGCTGTACCTATTGATTCTAAAACTGAACACAAGCTATCTGTAGTCTGACTACGCTCACTATCCACAGATGTGACTACCCAGTGTTTGATGGAAGAATAAACTTCCCGAATAGCATCTGCACAGTCCTTATCAGCCAGCATCGAAAACACCGCAATAAGACGTTTTTCAGAAGAAAATTGCTGTAAAAAACTATTTAACGCCCGTAAACCATCAATATTATGGGATACGTCCAGAATTATTGTGGGCACATGATCAATAACCTGACAACGAGCTGGTAAGGTGCGTTTGCGTAGACCCGTCTCAATTTCCTTAGCTCTTACCGGCAATTCAGGCTGTAATTTTTGAGCAACGGCAATCGCTCCCGCCGCATTCTGCAATTGATGAACTCCGCCGTCAGGAATTCTTAACCCATCTAAGCGAAAAACTGGAGTTTTCCAATCGCACAGAGGAATCCAGTTCCAGCGCCCATTTATAATTTCGTAGCCATAATGTTCACCCAGTTGGTATCGATTACAGCCGATTTCCTTGGCATGTGACTCAAGATAGGCTGGTGGTCTGAGTCCCGAACCAACAGTAGGCCACCCGGCATGCATAATGCCAGCCTTTTCTATTGCAATCTCCGCCACGGTCGAGCCAAGCCACGCCTGATGATCTAAACTAATTTCCGTTATTAAAGAAATATCATGTTTAAAAATATTCACGGCATCCAGTCTTCCGCCCATCCCAACTTCCAGGATACAAACATCCGGCTTGGATTGTTCAAACACACACATGGCGGCCAATGTGCCAAATTCAAAATAAGTCAAAGGTGTTGTTTGTCTTGCAGATTCAACATTACGAAAAGCATCTATAAGTGCTTGATCCTCCACAGGTACATTATTAATGCGAATACGTTCGTTATATTCAACCAGATGCGGGGAAGTGTAGACAGCCGTTTTATAGCCCGCATAACGATAAATTGATTCCAGATAGGCGACACTCGAGCCTTTACCGTTAGTCCCAGCAACAGCAATAGTAATAAAACTATCGCTGAAATTAAGATTTCCCGCGACAGCTTTTACCCGATCTAAGGTTAGATCGATACTTCGAAAATGGATCCCTTGGATGTATTCCAGCCAATAATGAATAGAATTAGAATCAAACATACTCATAATACGTAAAGATTCACCACCAAAAGCGCCATTGGGAAAATTCAGGAAAGTCGTGCTCTATCGGAGCAAATTTTTGAAAATGGACCACGATTAAGATTTGGTTGCGTCTTCCGGGAGCAAATCACTTAACGTTGGAATCAACGATCCACGAAAACCTAACGAACCCAGCAAAGATGCGAGGGTATCGCGCATTTCCAAACGCCCAACAATCATATCTATAGCACCATGCTCGAGCAGGAACTCGGAACGCTGAAACCCGTCCGGTAGGGTCTGCCGAACCGTCTGCTCGATTACTCGGGGCCCTGCAAAACCAACCAAAGCACCCGGTTCGGCAATAATTATATCACCCAGCATCGCAAAACTTGCTGACACCCCACCCATTGTGGGATCGGTTAAAACCGACACATACGGCAATCCATCTTCATGAAGTCGATTTAACGCGGCTGACGTTTTAGCCATCTGCATGAGAGAAAATAAAGCTTCTTGCATGCGTGCACCGCCGCTGGCACTAAAACATATAAAGGGCGATTTTAGTTCTCGTGCAATGTCCACGCCACGTGCGAATTTCTCACCAACGACAGATCCCATAGACCCGCCCATATAGCGAAACTCAAAGGCCGAAGTCACAACCGTAGAGTGTTTTAGGGTGCCTTTTAAAACAACCAGTGCTTCTCTCTCACCACTAGATTTTTCAGCATCGACAATTCGGTCTTTATATCGCTTACTATCACGGAACTTCAAAATATCTACTGGTCTGAGATTAGCCGCAATTTCTTCTTGGCTCCCATCATCGAGTAGTGCAAGCAACCGGTCTCTTGCTCCGATGCGCATATGGAAGCCACATTTGGGGCAAACCTGTATATTTCTTTCAAGCTCCGCGCCATAAACGGTTGCCTGACAGGATGCGCATTTAATCCATACCCCCTCAGGCACGCCACGCTTACCGGACAGCCGGCTGCTGACATTAATTTTCGGTGGGAATAATCGTTCGAACCAATTCATGGTTTAATTATACTGGCTGAAGCAACATAGGTCAGTAAAACTTTATACATTCGTGCAATTTGTATCACATACACGCGACATAAACTCCAAAACTTTACGATGATCTTTCTTTCCGGGTTCTTTCTCAAGACTACTGCTAATATCTACGGCATAAGGTTTCGCAATCTCAATCGCATTTGACACATTCCCCGAATCAAGTCCACCTGCAAGGATAATAGGTTTATCGTCAAAATTAGCAGCTCGAGTCCAGTCAAACATCTCACCTGTACCGCCAACTGTTCCTGACACATAGGTATCCAACAAAATTGCCCCAGCCGAACGATATGCAGTAATGTTAGCGTCTAAATCAATATCATCGCGCATCCGCAGTGACTTTATATAGGGAAGAGCGAATGACAAACAATCTTGTTCAGATTCTCTGCCGTGAAATTGTAAACAGTCTGGCTGTAAAGCCTGTATCCATTTTCGATGTTGCTTAGCATCCATATCAACGGTTACCAAAACCAGAGAGACGAACGGCGGCACAACCGCACGGATCTTTGCAGCCTGTTCCATCTGAGCACAACGAGGGCTAGGCTCGTATGCAATAACCCCAATAGCGTTGACTCCCGCACGAACAGCGAACGCCACATCATCTGCTTGAGTAAAACCACACATCTTCACACGTGTTTGCATATAGTAATCCATAGAGTTAATTTTATCCTACCAAAACGATGGTTTATCACACGCTTGAGGCAGTTGAAATCGAGGGTCATAATCAACTTGAGTCAGGTACAGCCCGAAGGGTTGAGCGGTAATTCCTGCGGCCGATCGATCACGTCCTTGCAGAATTATTTTACTCCAGTTCGTAGGCTTTTGGCCCATTCCCACAGCTAAAAGCACGCCCACTATGTTACGTACCATATGGTGCAAAAAACCATCAGCTTCAAGGTCGATCCAAATCCAATCGCGATCTTTTTCCAATGTCGCGTGATAAAGTGTTTTAATCGGTTGCTTGGATTGGCAAGCCGATGCCCGATAACCGGAAAAATCATGGGTACCTAATAAAAAACTTAATGCTTGGCGCATCGACTCAATATCTAGCGGTCTATAGTACCAACTCACCTGATGAGAAAGTAACGCAGGCTTAACCTTTCGATTTAGAATAATATATCTATAACGTCTTCTTTTCGCACCAAAACGAGCATGAAAATCTGACTCAACTTCTTTTACCCAACGCAAACAAACACCACGGCCTATAGCTGAATTTGCGCCACGCAACCAAGCATCTAGTGAGCGTTCGGCAGGACCGTCAAAGTGTATCGTCTGCCCGACAGAGTGGACACCCGTGTCGGTTCGTCCTGCCGCTATCACAGTTACTGGCCGGCCAGCTACTTTAGATAATGACCTCTCTACGGCATCTTGAACCGTAGCCACTCCAATTTGACTCTGCCATCCGTGAAATCGAGAACCATCATACTCTACACATGCGGCAAAACGACATTTCGAGTAATTCAAAGCAATCCTGCTATAGTTTTTCTAAAACTAACCACTATTGCTCGTTAGAATAAAATTCATATTGATTCGTATCATAGTAAAAAATCGACATTTACTAAATTCTCAAAAGTCATGCGAGACCTTAGACGGATAAATTTTCTTTGCAGCATATTCTGTGACAGCCAACAACGGTGGCCGTTGTATCTAGTCCCGACGGGAACTTGCCATGGCTCTGTCTATTGAAACTTACTCCTATATCTCTGCAGACAAGAATCTCGCGTAGACAAAGACAGTGTCAAGCAAACTAATCCAGCACTACCTCCGAAGAAGTAATATTGATCAGAGTTATCTGACACTTACTTCCAAAAACAGGCTTCTCACCCAAAAAGACGCTATTCAAGAAAATTAGTATGCAGCAGTCGTTCAGATTTTTAAAACCCAAATTTGCTGGCTTTTTGAACATAAAAGGATGCACTAATTTCCTTGATCTGTCGCTTAGTTTCAAACAATAACCACGAAAAGTTCAAAAGTTTTAGAAATTACCCGCAAGCTCAGATGCTTGTTTACGCTGGGACTCATTTCCTTCTTTTAAAACCTCGTCGAGGAATCCACGAGCTGCATCTCGATCACCCATTTCCATATAAGCTTTTGCCAAATCCAACTTTGTTGCTATCTCGCTGTCCTTGAAATCATCTATAGTATCAACCAACAACCCACTGTCATCAGCGCCACCGCCACTAAAGCCCATATTGGCAGGAGTAGACGGTACATTTAGACCGCCACCAAGAGGCATGGTGACCGACTCGCTATCTAAGTCGGCGAAAGCGTTACCACCTAATCCACCATCATCACCGAGATCAAAATTTATTGATCCACCGGCACTAGCCGCGACCGCTGGCCGACGCGAGGAGGCGGACGTCGTGACGCTTCTGGAAAAAGGTGCACTAATCAAATCTAGACCGCTACTATCTCTATCAATTGAGCCTCCGGAACGGGTCGACCCAATATTACTAGTTAGTCCACTTGCCGTCGAAAAGAGAGGGTGCTTTGGTGAGACTCGACGCCCCATATCAGCAACACGACTCCACTTATCAGCATCTTTGCCTATGATCGCAAATAGTTCTTCGGCTAAACTTTCAAAAGACCGAACATCTTTCCGTTTTTGATAAACCTCAAGTAACTTTATTTTCAGCTCGCTTCGGCCCGGATCGCGCCGAATCGCTTCTTGCAAAACTTCCATAGCCTGTTGATCACGACCATAAGCCATATAGACCTCAGCTTCAGCAATCGGATCAACTTCATCTGACTGCATAGTTCCCATTCCTGGGGCACCCATTTCGGTCATAAATGATGTTTGCATTAAACTACCAGTTTGCTGGCTATGACTATCAAGGTGCGACGGTTGTGAATTCTGCGCGGTATCCATATTCGGCATCTGCGTATATGTTGACGATTGCGACCGGAGATCGTAGGTACTACCAGTCATCATGGTCTCTTCAAATTCCGCATACGACTTACGACGTCTGTTGTAAACTATAGCGCCAATCAGCAAAATAAGTAGGGCAAGTCCAAGAATCACCTTCCACAACATATCACCACGAGTTAAATCCCGAAGCAACGAATCGAACATATTACCGGAACTCGCGCGACGGACCCGATTGCTCGGCTCGGCGGCTCCACCGCCAGCCGCAGCTTCCTCCGATGTTCCAGCCTGACTAGCACTGGATGATTCAGAAGCATTGTTTTCGGCCAAAGCTAGCCCTGAATTATTCAACTTCAAAAGTTTGTTGGTTTCTTTTATCTGATCTTCAAGAAGAGATAATCGCTCTTTGAGTTCGTTATTTTCTAGTTCGGTAGACAGAAGAGATTCTTCCATCACCACTAATTGAGACCGCAGCGCCGTTAACTCTTCTCCATTTGCAGATCTCAGTTCGTCATCCGACTGAATAATTCGCAGCACATCCTGGGAAATGCCAGCCGAATCCGTAACGGATCCATCTGTTGACGTCGCGGAGGTGGAAGTCGCTTCATCAAGTGCCGTTTTTTGTGGAACACTCGATGCAAGCTGGCCACCGGCCACTTGATTACGATAAGCAAACCACTCGTCTAATTGCTGACTAAATTCTGCGCTCGCCGCAATTTTAGAAATTGAAGCAATTTCGGCGTTGGTCGGCATAACTAGGGTTAAGCCTTCCTTCAACAGATTTATATTCCCGCGAATAAATGCATCAGGGTTTTTCTGTAACAACGCTATCATTGCTTGAAAAATATCCACACCTGTCGAGAGATTTAATCGACCAACAATCCCGGAAACTGTTTCTCCACGCTGTATCGGTCCATAAACCTCTCCTGCATTTGCAGGCCTCGTAACGGCCGCTTGCCTACTGACGCTAGCAGATGCCCGACTAACTTGCTGCACTGAGGACCCTGATCTGGATTGACCAGAAAGTCGGGGACTGCTCACGGAGGCCGGGCGACCCTGTGCATATAATGGCGGATCAAGAAGTGCGGTGTATTCACGGATTAACTTGCCGCCAGCCCACTCAAGTGATATCAAAAAATGCAAAAACGGTTCTGTAATTGGTTCTAATGACGTAAGCCTTACGTATGGTTCACCAGAATCACGCACCGATGGTTCAAAATCAATTAGCGAAAGCACTGTCGATCGATCGACGTTGGCACGGCGAAAATCGGATCGCGTTCCCAATGTAACTGTCAATGTGGAAAGTTCTGCAGGTGTCGTTGACAGTAATTCAATTTCAGCATTAAGCGGCTGATCAAGTGCAGATTGCACACGCATTTTCCCTAGCCCCACCGCCCAGGCATCAAGCGACAGAAAAATACCGATAATGAGTATAGTTTTCCTTATCATTCTTAACGTGTTCAACGAAGGACTCTGTTAGTGTGGGAAGTTAGTGCTGTAAACTGGATAGAGTAACGAAAATCATTAAAACCAATCCGGCACAACACGTGAAACTCATGCATTTTTCTTGCTTTTATTGAAACAATAGCCCACCAGTTTATAATAGAACAGCCCGTATGGTAAGGGCACCAAGTATTTATTGCTCAATTTCAATCTCAATGAAAACACAAAAACCTCCGCTCATTCATAAATCGAAGAGTTCTTTGTTTCAAATGTCTTCATTTTCACGCCATCGCCTTCAAAAAAGCAGAACTTACGCATTACGGTATACAGCTATCGTATAGAAATCATGTTGTTAGGCGTATTCAATGGTTTTTATGTCCGTTTGTCAATAAAACAGACCTACAAAGTGGCAAACTTATGCATACTTCTCAACTGTCACTTAAATTTAAACCGCTAATCTACAAAAACTAGCCATTCGTCAATAAAGCATTTGCAACTGCTTTGCCCATTTCTGCAGTACCCACTAATTTACCACTGCCATCATTTATATCGGCCGTTCGCAGCCCATCATCAAGAACCTTCGATACAGCAGAGTCAACTAAACTCGCCAATGCATGCTCACTAAATGTGTAACGTAACATCATTGAGATTGAGAGTATCATCGCCAGTGGATTTGCCTTATCCTCGCCGGCAATATCAGGCGCAGAACCATGTATCGGTTCATACATCCCCTGAGAATCGGCGTTTAACGATGCTGACGGCAGCATTCCGATCGATCCCGTTAGCATAGAAGCCGCATCAGATAAAATATCACCAAACATATTTGTCGTAACCATGACATCGAATTGTTTGGGCGCCCTAATAAGCTGCATCGCCGCATTATCAACATACATATGCGAGAGCTCTACATCTGGATACTCTGCAGAAACCGTCTCCATCACTTCACGCCAAAGCTCACTAACCTCAAGAACATTGGCCTTATCAACAGACAAAAGTCGTTTATCCCTCGCCATAGCGATTCGAAATGCGGAATGTGCAATTCTTATGATTTCAGATTCCGTATAAGCCAACGTATTAAAGCCACGGCGCTCACCTGCTGCATTGATTTCAATACCGCGGGGCTCACCAAAATAAATCCCCCCCGTTAATTCACGCACAATCATTAAATCCAATCCGGCAACGAGCTCCGCATGTAAAGAAGATGCTGCAGCAAGCTGAGGAAATAATATCGCCGGCCTAAGATTTGAAAACAAATCGAGTTCTTGGCGTAACTTTAACAATCCACGTTCAGGTCTGAGCTGTCGTTCTATACCATCCCACTTGGGTCCGCCAACGGCTCCAAGCAAAATAGCATGACTATCTTTAGCCCGAGACAAACATTCATCACTAAGCGGCACACCATGGGCATCGATAGATTGGCCCCCAAGCGTGCCATACTCCACCTGTAGCGAAAAACCGGAAGTTTCAATAAGAGCCTGCAACACGACCTCAGCCGCGGCAGTTACTTCTGGACCAATACCGTCACCCGGCAAAATAAGTACTTTGTTCATTTATTTATGCTCATGTAATTCTTAATTAAAATCCTGAAAAAGCCACGGTGCGTCCTGCATTCGCTGCTTCTCATAGGCTTTTATCTCTTCGGCGTGTTCTAGCGTTGTACCTATCTCATCGAGGCCATTGAGTAAACAGTGTTTTCTGAATACATCTAAATTGAACGAAAATGACTGATTTAATGGTGTCGTAATAGTTTGTGCCGCAACGTCTACGGTCAAGCGGTATCCATCAGTTAAGGCAACCTCTTCGAAAAGCCGATCCACTTCATCAGCGTCGAGAACAATAGGTAGAAGACCGTTCTTTAGTGAGTTGTTATAAAAGATATCGGCAAAGGACGGGGCAACAATCACCCGAAAACCAAAGTCTCTTAACGCCCATGGTGCATGCTCTCTGGATGACCCACATCCAAAATTTTCCCGTGCTAGTAACACTTGAGCGCCTTGGTAACGCGGGAGATTTAACACGAAATCGGGGTTCAATGGTCGTAAACTATGATCTTGGCCCGGCTCACCACTATCCAGATACCTTAATTCATCGAATAAAGTAGGTCCAAACCCAGATTTCTTAATCGATTTTAAATACTGTTTGGGAATAATCGCATCAGTATCAACATTGGCTCGATCCATAGGTGCAACCAGCCCGTCAATTTTTACTAAAGGCTCCATAAAACGTTAACTCCCACAAATATCAGTAAAATGACCGGCAATCGCCGCCGCGGCGGCCATCGCTGGGGAAACAAGGTGAGTTCGTCCCCCATACCCCTGTCTTCCTTCAAAGTTACGGTTAGATGTAGAAGCGCAGCGCTCACCGGGTTCTAGTCGGTCAGCATTCATTGCTAGACACATCGAACACCCCGGTTCTCGCCATTCAAAACCTGCATCGAGAAAAATTTTATCTAACCCTTCAGACTCAGCCTGTCGCATAACAAGCCCAGACCCAGGAACTACAAGAGCTTGCGAAATACTTCCTGCAACTTGCTTGCCTTCTACTACCGCAGCTGCTGCTCGTAAATCTTCTATTCTAGAGTTAGTGCAGGAGCCAATAAAAACCTTATCCGGTCGGATATCGGAAATCAGCATATTCGCTTCCAACCCCATGTAATCCAGCGCACGTTGCCATGCTTCTGACTTAACTGCATCCTCTGCATTTTTTGGATCAGGCACTGTGCCGCTAATTGAGCAAACCATTTCAGGAGAAGTACCCCATGTGACTTGCGGCTCTAGATCTGAAGCATCCATCTCTATTTCCTTATCGAAAATTGAATCTTCATCGGAAACCAAATTACGCCAGTTTTCAACAGCTTTGTCCCAAAGATCACCGTGGGGGGCGTAGGGTCGACCCTTGAGATAATCAATAGTGATGTCGTCAACCCCTACCATTCCCGATCGAGCGCCAGCTTCAATTGCCATATTACACATTGACATACGTTGCTCCATCGACATCGTGCGCACAACAGATCCGGAGAATTCGATAGCACACCCGGTACCACCAGCCGTGCCAATATTGCCAATTATAGCCAACACTAAGTCTTTACCGGTAACACCAGCAGCCAATTCTCCGATCACATTAATGCGCATATTTTTAGCTTTTTGCTGGAGTACACATTGGGTCGCCAAAACATGTTCAACTTCCGAGGTACCAATACCAAAGGCCAATGTTGCTAAGGCTCCGTGTGTGGACGTGTGCGAGTCACCACATACTACGGTCATACCCGGTAGCGTAGCGCCTTGTTCTGGGCCGATCACATGCACAATTCCCTGCCGTGAGTCCATCATATCGAATTCCGTAATGCCATACTGTGCACAGTTTGCATCCAGCGTTTCGACTTGTAATCGTGAAATCGGATCTTCAATACCGTTTTCACGATTAGTGGTAGGAACATTATGATCAGCAACTGCCAAGTTAGTCGCTATGCGCCACACGGGTCTATTCGCTTCTCGAAGACCTTCAAACGCCTGTGGTGACGTGACTTCATGAACAAGGTGGCGATCGATATAAAGCAAAGCCGTGCCATCGCCTTCATCACGAACAACATGTGACTGCCAGAGTTTATCGTACAAAGTTTGGGACATAATCAAACCGATTTTAGTTAGAGCAAAATATAGGAATTTAACATATACAAAAATGATAGTTGTATATGTTACGACATTTTGTGTTTTCAGTTGAATAGATGTCGACTTAATTTTACTTGTTTACATCGCCCATCTGCGCGCGATACCCTTACATTTTTAAAACCATCTTCTGCAATGCAATTTCAATCCTATGTCATCGGTCTAGCCGAAACTCTCGGAGAACACCAGCTTCCTCTCAATACACGGTGGGTTAAAGCTGCAACCATCGTGTGTGAAGACGCCGTGCATTACTCAACAATGAAAAGAATCATTACTGGCATATATAAGTCTAACTCATGCTCCAAGCCAACGGACCTCGTTAATCTTTATACTATTCTCAATTTTGTCGGGGAATTACACTACGAACTGCAGCAGGAAATATCTCCCGATATAGAAGTCTTGCAATTAGTGAATCATATCGGAGAAATTACGGTGTCTATGTTTTCATCAGACAATGAATCGCATCTACACGCGAATTCTGGGACTTAGGGTCGTATCTCCTGCAATCCATTTTGACCACGTTGACGCAGCACATGATCCATAACAACCAACGCAAGCATTGCTTCAGCTATAGGTACCGCTCGAATGCCAACACAGGGATCATGACGCCCCTTAGTCACGACTTCCACCTCGTCGCCATTTACATCGATGGAGCGGCCAGCTAGCAATATACTTGACGTTGGTTTGAATGCTATTTTTGCAACGATGTCTTGTCCGGTAGAAATACCACCAAGCACACCGCCAGCATTATTGGAAAGAAACCCCGCTCCGGACATTTCGTCACGATGCTCGCTACCGCGCTGTTCTACGCTGGCGAAACCTGCACCAATCTCTACCCCTTTAACAGCGTTTATGCTCATAAGCGCATGCGCTATATCCGCATCTAAACGATCAAAAACAGGCTCGCCCAAACCCGTCGGGGCAGCCTCTGCGACAACCCTCAACTCGGCCCCGATGGAGTCGCCACACCGTCGGATTTCCTTAATAAATGCCTCCAATTTTGGAACCCTTTCGGCATCCGGAAAGAAGAAGTCATTTTTATTAACGGTTTCCCAGTCAAACCGCTCAGCACGAATATCACCGATTGCTGTTAAACAACCACGAATACGTGTACCAAATGTCTCCAACAGATATTTCTTAGCGATAGCTCCCGCCGCTACTCGAACGGCAGTCTCTCGAGCTGACGAGCGTCCGCCACCACGGTAATCACGAACACCGTACTTTTCCATATACGTAAAGTCTGCATGCCCCGGGCGAAACTGATCTTTAATATTGCCATAGTCTTTCGAACGATGATCTGTATTACGTATCAAGAGCCCGATAGGGGTTCCAGTAGTTTTACCCTCAAAGACACCAGATAATATCTCAACTTCGTCAGATTCTTTTCGCTGAGTGGTGTATCGAGACTGCCCTGGTTTTCGTCTATCTAAATCGATCTGCAAATCACTTTCAGTCAGAGCCAAACCCGGAGGACAACCGTCAATGATTCCACCGATCGCAGCACCATGGCTTTCACCAAAAGTAGTAAGTGTAAACAAACGTCCGATAGAGTTTCCAGACATTAAAGTGCCCCTATATGGTTCATGTTTGAAGTCGCAGGCTCAGGCTTTTGGCAGTGTTACGCCCGTTTGACCCTGATATTTACCTTTTCGGTCTTTGTATGATATTTCACAAACCTCGTCGGACTCAAAAAATACGACTTGGGCAACACCTTCGTTGGCGTAAATCTTAGCCGGTAACGTTGTGGTATTGGAAAACTCCAACGTTACATAGCCCTCCCACTCCGGTTCAAACGGCGTAACATTGACAATAATTCCGCAACGCGCATAAGTACTTTTTCCAAGGCAAATAGTTAGTATATTGCGTGGTATGCGAAAATATTCCACCGTCCTCGCCAAAGCGAACGAATTTGGCGGAATAATGCACACATCTCCGGTAAAGTCGACAAAACTGCTTTCGTCAAATGCCTTGGGATCGACTATCGCAGAATTAATATTCGTAAAGATCTTAAACTCCTTAGAACACCGAATATCATATCCATAACTCGAAGTACCATAGGAAATGATGCGTTGCTCGCCAGCATGGCGAACCTGATCCGGCTCAAAAGGGGAAATCATTCCGTGTTCCACGGCCATCTGGCGAATCCAGCGATCCGATTTAATCGACATGCGAAAGACCTAGTTTTGCTGGATAACGATGGAAGGAAACTTGTCGCTATAGTCCTTTTTACGTGAAGACATCCGACCAGCAACCGTGCGCGCAATAGCGCGATAATTAGCAGCCAGAGCCCCATCAGGGTCGGCTACCACTGTAGGGCGCCCGCCGTCAGCATCTTCCCGTATGCGTCTATCGAGAGGAACGTCACCCAGAAAATCTAACTTATAATCGTCAGCCATTCGCTGGCCACCACCCTCACCAAAAATGTGCTCTTCGTGCCCGCAATTAGAACAAATATGAGTACTCATATTTTCGATTATACCCAAAATTGGTATCTCTACTTTCTCAAACATTTTGTAGGCTTTGCGGGCATCAAGCAAGGCGATATCCTGTGGCGTTGTGACAATAACAGCACCACTTACTGGTACTTTCTGCGCCAGAGTGAGCTGAATATCGCCGGTACCGGGTGGTAAATCAACAATCAGATAATCCAGATCATTCCATCGAGTATCCTTCAACAATTGCTCCAGCGCCTGAGTAACCATAGGTCCACGCCAAATCATGGGAGTTTCTTCATCAATGAGAAAGCCAATTGACATAGACTGGATTTGATAACTATTCATCGGCTCAAGACTTTTACCGTCCGGAGAATCGGGTTTTCCACTGATACCCAGCATACGTGGCTGACTTGGACCGTAAATATCAGCATCAAGAATCCCAACTCGAGCACCTTCAGCCGATAACGCCAATGCCAAGTTTACAGACACGGTCGATTTTCCAACACCGCCCTTGCCCGACGCTACCGCAATAATATTTTTCACGCCCTTAATAGCCTGAATGCCCTTTTGTGCGCTATGGGACGCAATCTCAGAACTGATATCCACACTAACTTTTGCGCTACTATGGACCGACTGGACAACTGCAACTATTTCGTCTTTTAGCGCCTGCTGCCAGCTTGCTGCAGGGTAGCCAAGGCTAATTTGGATGCGAATACTGTCACCTTCAACAGCAATTCCTTTAACAGATTTACCAGATACGATATCTTTTTTGGTATGTGGGTCTGATACATTTTTGAGCGCGGCTTCAATAGCCTCGCGAACAGCTTCACTCATAGCGTGGGTATTCCGGGGTTAGTTCAATTCAAAACGGTTGGCAATAGTAATCCTTAAGAGAGTGTTTGTCACACCTCCTGATGGGATATAATCAGTGGTTTATCCGGTTCTCACCTTAAATGTTCTCAACATGTCGATAATACCTAGAAAAATCTTAGTTAGTACAGCACTCCCTTATGCGAATGGTTCCATACATATTGGACATATGCTCGAACATATTCAAACCGATATTTGGGTTCGCTTCCAGAGACTTCGAGGCCACGAAAGTTATTTTGTGTGTGCGGATGACGCTCATGGCACACCAATCATGCTCAAAGCAAAAGCGGAAGGTATCTCGCCAGAAGAACTTATTGCCGGTGTTGCAGTCGAGCACACTCGGGATTTTAATGATTTTTCGATCAGTTTTGATAACTACTACACCACCCATTCGCCAGAAAATAGGGAACTTGCCGAATCAATCTTTAATGCCCTAAATGCGGCTGGTCATATCGTTAAACGTACTATTTCCCAGGCATTCGACCCAGTTGAAAAAATATTTCTGCCGGATCGCTTTATTAAAGGGAGCTGTCCACGATGCGCTGCGCCAGACCAATACGGAGACAACTGCGAAAACTGTGGTGCGACCTATTCACCCTCAGACCTAGTAAACCCCTATTCAGCGCTTTCCGGCGCCACACCGATTGAAAAAGATACTGAGCACTACTTTTTCGCACTTGGCCATTTCGAATCAATGCTTAAACAATGGACGGCTGGCGGGCACATCCAATCCGAAGTTCATAATAAATTAAAGGAGTGGTTTGACGCAGGTTTACGTGATTGGGATATTTCCAGAGACGCACCCTATTTTGGTTTCAATATCCCAGGAGAAACAGATAAGTTTTTCTACGTTTGGCTCGACGCACCTATTGGTTACTTCGCCAGTTTTAAAAACTATTGCGTTTCGAATAACATTGATTTTGAAGCATTTATTGCCAATGGAGCTGATACAGAAATGTATCATTTCATTGGCAAAGATATTTTGTATTTCCACACATTGTTCTGGCCAGCTATGTTGGAAGGTGCTGGACTGAAGAAACCGACTGCGGTTTATGCACATGGTTTCTTAACTGTGAATGGGCTAAAAATGTCTAAATCTCGAGGCACTTTTATTAGTGCACGGGAGTATTTGAACCATCTATCTCCTGACTATTTACGTTATTATTTTGCAGCCAAACTTAATGATCGCGTAGAAGATCTGGACCTCAACCTGGAAGATTTCGTCGCCCGAGTAAATGCCGATCTAGTTGGCAAAGTTGTGAATATTGCGAGCCGATGCGCTGGGTTTCTTAATAAGAGATTTGACAACACCTTGTCCGCTGAACATGACAACTCGGCGCTATTAACCTCGTTTGCAGCGCAAAGCGAAACAATAGCTCAGTATTTTGAAGACCGACAATTCAGCAAGGCGATACGCTTAATAACTGAATTAGCAGATCAGGCAAATCAGTATGTAAATGACAGACAACCGTGGGTATTGGCCAAAAACGCGGACCATAACGAAGAACTTCACCAAATTTGCAGCACAGGAATCAATCTGTTTCGAATCCTAATGTGTTATCTATCCCCGGTTTTGCCTGACTTAGCAAATAGAGTTGAAAAGTTTCTACAAAGCAGCATCACTCACCCTAATGCTTGGCAAGACATCTCTACACCACTCGTCGATCACCAAATGGTTAGTTTCAAACATCTGTTAAAGCGTATCGAGAGTAAAGATGTTGATGCCATGGTAGCGGCCTCAACGGAGACACAAGACACACAAAAGACTGGCGACTTACCAACGAATATACCTGCATTGGATTCTGAATTAATTACAATTGATGATTTTGCCAAAGTAGATCTGCGAATCGCACGAATTGTGGCTGCCCAACGGGTGGACGGATCCGATAAACTTCTGCAATTGACACTAGACATTGGCCACGAACAAAGAAATGTTTTTGCGGGAATAAGCTCAGCATATGAACCAGAACAACTCGTAGGCAGACTGACAGCGATGGTTGCAAATCTTGCCCCAAGAAAAATGCGGTTTGGTATTTCTGAAGGTATGGTCATGGCAACGGGCCCGGGAGGAAAGGAATTATGGATTCTTTCTCCTGATGATGGAGCTCAACCCGGCATGCGTATCAAGTGATATCGTCTAACGACATCGATGCTTGGCTGCCGCAAACCCAATGCCAAAAGTGTGAATATGCAGATTGTAAGAGCTACGCCGACGCAATTTTAAGCAATGATGCAGATTACAATCGCTGTCCTCCAGGCGGGCAAGCCACCATCGATGGCTTAGCCATGTTGTTAGGTAAACCCAGTAAATCGTTAGACGCACGTTTGGCAGTTTTTGAGGATTTCAAAATAGCTAAAATTGTCGAGTCCGAATGTATTGGTTGCACTAAGTGTATTACCGCGTGCCCGGTCGATGCCATCGTTGGTTCGGGAAAACGTATGCACACTATATTGATCAATGACTGCACCGGTTGTGAACTTTGTCTAGCGCCTTGCCCAGTAGACTGCATAGTTATGGAATCTGTTGATATTCCTGAACCAGACACCCGTTTCATTAACTTTCCCCAACACACGAGCAGTGTGTTTCGAAGAGCGAGACAACGCAGAGTGTCCCGAACTAACAGGCCCACTATGTCTGAACGGCACAACAAAAAACAATCGATACACAAGAAAGCTGATATTCAAAATGAAATTTTAGCGGCAGTCGAACGCTCAAAAAAACGTCTCAAAACACGTTAGACCAAATTTAAATAGTAACTGTAAATGTATGGATAAAAAAAACATAAGTTTGCTTTATCGACGACTAAACAAATCAATCGCTTCGCCAGAAACAGAGCTTGAATACGATTCACCGTTTGAACTGCTTGTTGCGGTTGCATTATCTGCCCAATCAACAGATGTAGCGGTTAATAAGGCGACACGTAAACTATTCCCGGTCGCTAATACTCCCGCAACGATCTATAAGTTAGGTATCGAAGGTCTAATTCCCTACATAAAGACCATAGGACTGTACAATAGTAAGGCAAAGCATATTATTAAGGCGTGTCAGATGATAGAGACTTTACACAAAGGGAAAGTTCCACAAACTCGCGACGCTTTGGAAGCACTACCAGGAGTTGGACGAAAAACCGCAAATGTAATCCTAAATACCGCATTTGGTCATCCAACAATCGCCGTAGACACACATATTTTCAGAGTATCAAATCGCACGGGGTTGGCACCAGGTAAAGACGTTTTACGAGTAGAACATGGATTACTTCAGGCTACACCCCGAAGATATCTTAAAGATGCGCATCATTTATTGATCTTGCATGGTAGATATACATGTAAGGCTCAAAAGCCTCAATGTCATGATTGCTGCATCCAGTCTATTTGTGAGTTTCCAGATAAATCATAGAAAAGATAGCAGCCAATCAACATCTAGTTAATTTATTTCGTGTCATGTGCTTTTTCACAAATACAGAGAGAATTAAGTTTCAAGGAATGAAACTTTTTAAAACTACTGCAGTCTTAACTATCAAGCAAATCACGTGCTTGCTTGTGTAACTGACCAGCAGGTCATTATTTAAAAACAACTCCGTTACGAGGATTTAAGATGAAAAATTCCAAACTTGCAGTTTCCGCCGCTCTTGGTTCACTTTTAGCATTTGGTACTGTAACCGCAAGCTTGCCAGCATTAGCTGCAGACTCCGAAAAATGTTACGGCGTAGTAAAAGCTGGAAAAAATGATTGTCAGACAAATACCAGTGCATGTGCCGGAACGTCCACCGCCGATCATCAAGGCGATGCTTGGGTTTACGTTCCAAAAGGATTATGCGAAAAAATCGTAGGCGGTAGTCTGGAAGCAAAAAGCTAGATTATTTATTAATGTCTGAGCTAACCTCTGCTCTTAAACCAATCCCGGCCATGGCCGGGATTGGTTTAAGAGCAGAGCACTACGAATTAATTGCAACTGAAAAACCGAAATGCGGATGGTTTGAAGTTCACACCGAAAACTATTTTGGAAATGGTGGTATACCCCATCACTACCTGCATAGAATTCGTAAAGATTATCCCATTAGTTTCCATGGTGTTGGCTTATCACTTGGCTCGGTAGACCCTGTAAATACGAAACACCTACAACGAATAAAACAGCTTATCGCTGAATACCAACCCGGACTAATATCTGAACATCTATCGTGGAGTTCATTTAATGGGGTATTCACCAATGATTTGTTACCTTTCCCCCTCACTACCGAGTTTTTCAATCATTTTAAAGACCGCGTGAATAGTGTCCAAGACTTCCTAGAAGTCAGTATTCTTGTCGAAAACCCATCAACGTATTTACGTTTTAAGCATGATGAGATTCCAGAAACAGATTTCCTCAATGATCTCGCTAAGCAAACTGGCTGTGGACTATTACTGGATGTCAATAACGTTTTTGTTTGCGCAACAAATCATGATTTTTCTGCCGCAGAATATATCGATAACATTAACATCGAACATGTTAAAGAAATCCATCTTGCCGGTCACACAAAGAACCACTTCGAGAACGGTAGCATCCTAATTGACACTCATAACACCGTGGTAGACGATTTGGTATGGAGCCTTTACCAGTGCGCAATCAAACGTACCGGACAAATTGCTACATTAATAGAATGGGATACTGATTTACCTGAATTCGAAATTCTACTGAACGAGGCTTCAAAAGCACAGAACATTCTGGATCAAGTCAATGTCGCAGCTGCGTAAATTTCAACAGGAGTTTCACACGGCGCTACTTGATCAGAATAATGTGAAAAATATAGAACAGCTGATCGATTCGAACGGAATTAGCGCAGATAAACGCATTAATGTCTATAGAAACAACTTTAAATTCAACTTAACAGAAGCCCTTAGATCAACCTTCCCTGTAATTTATGCCTTACTTGGAGAACAAGCATTTACCATATGGTCCTATCGTTTTATAGCTGAAGCACCATCAACTGAAGGCAATTTGCATAATTATGGTGTCAAATTCCCTAAATTTATCCAACAGCAACCAGAATATAGTGATTTACAACTACCCTATTTAGTCGAAATTGGTGAGTTTGAATGGGCCTATCACGAGGTATTTCACGAAACTGAGATTCAACCTATTAAAATAGAGAATTTAGCTTCTGTAAATCCTAGCCAATATAATGAAATCGTATTTGAAATTCATCCCGCTTCACGATTACTAAAGTCTAACTTTCCACTTATAAAAATATGGCGTCTTGGCAACGGGCTCGATTCGGATGAAGTTGATTTGGATGCAGGCGGTGTTTCAGTGTTAATAGCTAGAAGAGAGTTAACGTTAGAATTTCAACAACTCAGCAATGAAGACTACAATTTCCTGAGGCTTACTGCAGACGGCCATACGCTGGGCGCGATAGTCGATACCATAGGCTCGGAAAACCCTGACTTCAATTTGCAAGAATGTTTGCAACGACAATTCCAAAGAAACAATTTTTCCGGATTTTATATTGAAACATAATTTAATGCGTGACACGATCTAAGATTAAATTTGTAAATTCCCAAGACACCTATTATTCATCGACTTTTTAATAAAGATTTAAGAGAGGAAATAAACAATGATACGTCCAACTATAAGATTGCTTGATTTTCTATCGCCCGTAGCTGATCTCGCGATTCGTTTATGGGTTGCTCATGTATTCTGGAAATCCGGTCTAAATAAATTTCAATCGATGGACACGACGAAGATGCTGTTTGAGCACGAATACAAAGTGCCATTCATTCCGCCAGAAACCGCAGCATATCTGGCAACGGGCGTAGAGTTAATTTTTCCTGTACTGCTTACCATTGGTCTGGCTGGAAGGTTTTCAGCGGGTGTCCTATTCTTCTTCAATATCATCGCCGTAATCTCATATCCAACTCTAAATGAAGCAGGTATATGGCAGCATACACTGTGGGGCGTGATGCTAATGATACCGTTCTTGCACGGCCCCGGAAAAATATCCATTGATCACTTCATACGACAGCGGTTTATGGACTGAGAAGTAACACATTGATCCGCAGGGGTACATTCCGTATCTCTGTTTTATTTTATAAATTCGAATAAATTTAAAACTTCAATTTTTATGGCGCTCACTAACGCTTCACAAACTGTACAGATTTCAAGTTTCGGACCTTCATTTAGCTCTCACCTAGGCAGTCTTGGCTTAACCGGCCTTACTCGAGCTCAGTTATCCACAGTACAAATTAATTTAGGTAAATTGTGTAATCAGGCCTGTGAACACTGCCATGTGGATGCTGGGCCAAAACGCACCGAGATAATGCAACTCGAAACAATGCAACTCATTGTTGAGTGGTGTAAAAAACACAACATAAGAGACATAGACATAACCGGCGGTGCGCCGGAAATGACTCCTGATTTTCGCTGGCTGGTGGATAGCTTAGTTGATCTAAACATGTCAGTAACCAGTCGTTGTAACCTAACTATTTTAATGGAGAGAGGTTATGAAGACTTAGCCGAGTGGTACGCACAGCGAAAGATTAAGCTGGTCTGCTCCATGCCATGCTACAGTGAGTCAAATGTTGATGGACAGCGTGGAAAAGGTGTTTTTCATAAGAGTATCGCAGCATTACAACAACTCAACTCCCTTGGCTACGGTAGCGATGAAACTTTGCGCCTCGATTTGGTTTATAACCCGGCAGGTGCTTTCCTACCACCCGATCAAGTGAAACTAGAGGCGGATTACAAAAGAGAATTTAAAGCGCAGCACGATATTGAGTTTAACCAGTTATTCGCACTATGTAATTTACCCATAAATCGTTTTGCTCGATTTCTGCATAATAATGGCGAATACGATAATTATTTGGCATTACTTACCGAGTCATTTAACCCGGACACGATCAATTCGCTCATGTGTCGCCATTTAATAAGCGTGGATTGGAGAGGTTTTGTTTACGACTGCGACTTCAATCAGATGCTAAATCTTCCGATGGGTGCTGAGCAACAACACACACAACTGTGGAACATAGATGCTGCAGATCTTTTTGGTGCGCCAATAACGGTCGCAAATCACTGCTATGGTTGTACCGCCGGTTCCGGCAGCAGCTGCAGCGGTAGCTTAATCTAAACACCAATAATGCTTATATTTACCAAAGCGTTAATGCGTCGCGGTAAATATTTTCAATATCTATCGCATTAGTCTCTCTTGGGGCATTACCAATTGCTCTAGTTTGCCTTATCACGGAATCGGTCATTGGTCGAACATCATTGTCATTAAAGCCAAGTCCTTTCAGGCCATTTGGCATAGACGTTTCGCGCATTAGTTCAACCAAACGCGCGCCCACAATCTCTCCCGAATCATCCTTTGTCGCGCCCGCAATTGACGCACCAAGGTATCCTGCGGCTTCTAAATGACGTTCAGGCGCCCCAGTCGCAAGATATCGGAAAATTGCCGGAGCACTCACAACAACACTTATTCCATGGGGCACAAATGGTGAAGACATTGAGTAACCTTCAGTTTCAATATCCCGCATATAGTGAGTGACACCGTAGGACATGGCATGGGGCAAGTGAGTGCCAGAATTACCAAAGGCCATGCCTGCTAAAGTGGCACCCCACATTAATTGGTCCCGTGCTATCGTATCTGAACTTTCATTAACTCCTCGCGATAAAAATTCACCAACGATTTCAAGAGCTTTTTTTGCCGCCATATCACTCCAGGGATTTGCACCCTGAAGTAACGTTCTCTGTTTAGGAGAAGCGACAACCGGCCAACGTGTATACGCTTTAGCGGTATAACATTCCAGTGCATGACACAACAAATCAAACCCAGTAGAAGCTATTACATTGGCAGGTAAGGATTCAGTACACGACGGATCAACAAGCGCTTCAACCGGCAATAAATAAGGTGAGCCTAGAACAAACTTGCAATTGTGTTCATTTAACCGAATAACCGAGACCGATGTGCATTCCGAGCCTGTACCCGATGTGGTTGGGCATGCAATATGTGGCAGCAACGCTCCAGGAATCGGTTTTCCCGCGCCTACTGGTGCACCAAAATAATCGGTAAAATCGGCTGGATAACACGCGTAAACCATTGCAGCTTTTGCCGTATCGATACTCGAACCACCACCTACGGAAATGACACTATCATAGTTGCCTTCAACAAGAAATAAACTGGCTTCAATAATCGTTCGATCATCAGGCTCAATACGGATATTAGAAAAGATTTCAAAATCGATAGCAGACTTCTTCAAGCTATCACAAACCGTAGCCACATACGGGCCTGAGAGCAGTGTAGGGTCGGTAAATAACGCTACTCTAGTAAATCCACGAGCCTGAGCACGTTCCCCAATTTCTGAAAGACAGCCACGACCAAACGTTAATTTTGGCATGGCCACGGTAAATGTTCCGGCACCGTGATCACACGGTTCAAAATACTGACAACCCATTGTGAAGTTTCCGCATGTTATTTTTGAAGAATATAATCATAACATTACGCTCTGCGTGTGTGCATAGATTCGACGAGCGCAGAATATCTTTCTGCTTGATGATTATGTATGTTTTCACAAACACAAAACGCTAATTAAAACAGCTCACTTAAATGGCTGGGCAATCGATATCGAAACGGTAAAAAATCAAAAATGACTTCAATATCAATTAAACAAGCAAGAAAACTTGCCCTAATTGGCCAGCACTTGGGCGGTACACAAACAATACGTGGAATAAAAGGCACACAAGAAGTGATTGAGAATATTGGTTATGTGCAAATCGACCCTATTTCCATAGTAGAACGGGCTCATCACCACACACTATGGAATCGAGTCTTTAACTACGAAAAAAAACATCTTGATACGCTAGTCGAGGAACGTATTTTGTTTGAATACTGGTCCCACGCGGCCGCGTTTCTGCCCATGCGTGACTTTCGTTTTTCACTGCCTAGAATGCACGCAATCCGAGAAGGACAAAGACATTGGTACGACAAAAACAAGAAACTTATGCAAGAAGTATTACGCCGCTTCGAGACAGATGGTCCACTGCGTGCGGCGAATTTTGCAGATCACTCTGGCACCCAGGGTATGTGGGAAAGGAGTCCGATAAAACAGGCTATTGAGTATCTATTTATGGAAGGTCATTTGCTTGTTACCCGACGAGTAAACTTCCAGAAAATTTTTGATCTAGCAGAACGGGTGGTTCCCTCAGGAATCGACACACGCGTTCCAAGCATTAGTGAAAACTGTCGATTCCTGATTGAGTCCTACCTCACATCAAACGGTATCGGACGCGCTACAGATTTCACCTATCTTCGCAAGAGCATAAACGCAGATATGCGAACAGTCATCGAAGAAATGATTGAGAGTGGTGACCTCATGGAACTTCGAATACACAAGAGTTCTCATACCTGGTACGCACGGCCCAATCAAGTTGAAGCATCTTTCCAGAGACTTCGACAAAAACGAGTAAAAGTATTATCCCCTTTCGATAATTTGGTCATTCAACGTAATCGACTCGAGCAACTTTTCGATTACAACTATCAACTAGAATGTTACATTCCAGCAAATAAACGAAAATATGGCTATTTTTGCATGCCTATCTTATGGAAGGACAGACTGGTCGGCAGAATGGACGCTAAGGCCGACAGAAAAACAGATACATTCGTTTTATACTCTATTTCGTTCGAGCCTAGGCACAAGCACGATGATCTTTTTCTGCGATTACTCATTTCAGAGATTACATCTTTCGCGCATTACTGTGGTTGTAACCAGTTAGATTTTTCGCAAATAAAACAAAAGGAGACGAAATTACTATTGCAATCCCCGATCGCAGACCATTAAAGTAGCGCCATCGACAGATGCCTGTGTAAATGACATCTTTTTTATAAATTTTCTTCTGGATAGTGTCATATGATGCTCGTTGTAATCCGCAGTACATGGGCCCTACTACTCGGTATGGCACTGATGATGCTTGGTAATGGATTGCAGGGTACGTTGTTGGGAGTTAGAGCGACATATACCGGCTTCCCCGATTGGGTAACCGGTGTTGTTATGACAGGTTATTTTGTTGGCTTCCTTCTCGGTTCCTATTTATCCCCAAAGCTAATCCGAAATGTCGGGCACATTCGGGTTTTTACAGCCTGGGCATCCCTAGCCTCGATTTCCGCTCTTTTACACGCCACCTATGTTGACCCCTATTTTTGGGCGATTATGCGGGTAATCACCGGTTTTTGTTACGCCGGACTTTATATTGTCGCCGAAAGCTGGTTGAATGATCAAGCAACAAATAAAACCCGTGGACAACTGCTCTCTATTTATATGGTTGTACAGTTCGCAGGCATGAGTGGCGGTCAGTTTTTACTCGGGCTGGGCGATCCCGTTGAGTACGGCTTATTCGTGCTGATCTCTGTGCTGATATCCGTCGCAGTGCTGCCCATAGCACTTACTTCACGTCCTGCACCAACATTTTCTGAAACAACTCCATTATCGTTAAAACAACTTTATCGAATCTCACCTCTTGGTGTCTTTGGCTCGATGATGCTAGGAACCGCCCATGGTGCACTCTATGGAATGGGAGCCGTATTTGCACAGCGAAGGGGTTTCAAGCTCGCCGATGTTTCGATATTTATGGCTAGCTGTACATTTGGCGGATTATTATTGCAGTGGCCGATTGGGCGATTATCCGATTCAATGGACCGTCGCAAACTGATTACGATAATTACCTTTACTGCGGCTTTAGCTCCCCTTACTTTATTATTTACCGGCTATACCGCAAACGTTGCAGCCTTCGCATTAATTGGCTTATTTGGTGCCCTTTCCTTACCAATGTATTCACTGTGTCTTTCTCATACAAATGATTTTTTGAAACCCAGTCAAATGGTTAGTGCAAGCTCGGGGTTGGTTATGATAATGGGTATCGGCGCTATTGCCGGGCCGTCCGGCGCTGGTCTGCTTATGTCACTTTTCAATGCCAACGGCTTTCTAATTTTCCTAACATTCGCACATGCATCAATAGGTCTTTTTGCCCTATGGCGAATGTCGATACGTGAAGCACCGGCGATTGAAGACCATACTCTCTATGTACCAATGTCTCCACGTGGTTCAGCTATGATTACAGAACTTGCCACACAAGAAATCGTAGAAGCACACGAATCGGACCATCCAAGTAAATAGCCTTTCGAGTTCAGACATGGGTCCTTTGAAAAATATACGTATTGTTGAGTTCGCAGGAATTGGGCCTGCTCCTTTTTGCGGCATGTTACTGGCAGATCTGGGAGCTGATGTGGTTCGCATCGACCGTCCAGACTCTCAAGATTTACTAGGACAGCACTACGATGTCCTTGGTCGTGGGAAGCGTTCCGTGGCTTTAGACCTAAAGCAGGCAGACCAACATGCTCGCGCTCTGCAGCTAGTTGAAAACGCTCATGGACTCATCGAAGGATTTCGTCCAGGCGTTATGGAAAAGCTAGCACTTGGGCCAACGGAATGTTTAAAAAAAAATCCGAAACTGGTATATGGTCGCATGACAGGCTGGGGACAGGCAGGTCCTTTATCCCAATCAGCAGGACATGATATTAACTATATATCCCTGAGCGGCGCACTTCACGCTATTGGTACCAATAAAAGTGGCCCTGTGGTTCCACTTAACCTGGTGGGCGATTTTGGTGGTGGAGCACTTTATCTCGCTGTGGGCATGCTCGCGGCTTTACTCGAAGCTAAGGACTCAGGACGCGGCCAAGTAATAGACGCGGCAATAGTTGACGGCACCAGTCATTTGATGAGCATGATGTATAGCTTGCTAGGCAATGGCCTATGGAACGACTCGAGAGGCGAAAACCTGTTGGATGGCTCTGCACCCTTCTACAGCGTCTATCAATGTAAAGATGAAAAATGGATTTCAATCGGACCCATAGAAGAACGTTTCTATGATCTTTTTCTGCAATTGATTGACGACGATATACCCTCGTTCGCGCATAGTCGATCGGACCCTACTGCCGCTATAGACCTACGTAAATTTCTCGAGCAAAAATTTGCAGACCGCACACAGCTCGAATGGATCAACATCCTTGAAAATACCGACGTGTGCTTCGCCCCCATTATGAATATGACTGATGCTCCACAACATCCGCACAACATAGCTAGAAACACATTTATTACCCGTGATGGAATTACCCAACCAGCACCAGCGCCGCGCTTCAGCAGGACTGAAGCTAAAATAACCGGTTCACCACCGGAGTTAGGGGAACACAACGACAAAGTTTTTAGTGATTGGGGTATCAGCTAAAGACACTCGTGTGCGGTAGTGCGGATAACTCTCCAAAGTCTTTCCACATGGTGCCGTTCGGTAGACTCCACACCTATAGACACACGGACCATCCATCGTTCATCCAATTTAGAAGGGCTCATAAATGCCGCACCTGATTGGTTAATTCGATCTACCCAATTCAAAGTATGCTGATCGAGAGCCTCGCCATTCATATTTTGCGGCTGATGCCGTATACATACTGTCTGCAAGGTCACTGGGGCCACAATGCACCAGTCTTGCTCAGCTTCTACAGCATTGACAAGCCAAAGCGCATTATCCAAATCGCGACGAATGCGTTGTTTTATGGCATCCACGCCATCAAGTCTCAGGTGAAACCATAACTTAAGCGCTCTAAATCTTCGGCCCAACGGAATACCCCAGTCACGATACTGGGTGACTTCCCCATCAACCGTTGATCGAAGATAACTTGGATTAGTAGACATGACACGAATCAAATGCTCCGGGTCTTTAACATAAAATAACGAACAGTCAAGTATTGTACCCATCCACTTATGAGGATTCCACGATACAGAATCAGCGCGCTCTACCCCATGCCACAAATGCCGGCACTCAGGCAACAGCATTGCTGTCCCGGACATCGCCGCATCCACATGTAACCAAATGGTTGTGTCTTCCAATACATCGGCAATTTCATCTACGGGATCAAAAGCCGTAACACCGGTGGTACCCGCAGAAGCGATCACACAGCATGGTGCACATTGGTTCTCAATATCGAGCCGTATCTGGTCCTGCAAGGCAGTTGCAGACATTTGACGAGAGATAGCATCAATGGCAATACTGCGCACATTATCTGCACCAAACCCAGCTAGAAGCGCGGCTTTTTGCACGGACGAGTGCACCTCAGATGTGGTGTATACAATTAAAGGCTTTACCTCAGATTGCAATCCACCGGAGTTTTCTGAAAAATTACTGGTACGTTCCCGTGCGATCAACAAGGCCGTCATGCATGCAGTAGAGGCCGTATCGTGAATCGTCCCCTCCCATTGCTCCGATAAGCCGGTAAGCTGACGGAGCCAATCGCAAACAACCTCTTCGACTTCCGTCAATGATGGACAGCTCTCCCAAGAGATACCCAATGTACCAAGTCCTGCACACGTTATATCCCCTAGCACAGAAGCGAGCGATGCATTCGACGGAAACCAACCATAGTGCATCGGGTGCTGAACTTGGGTAATTCCCGGAACCACTATTTTATCCAAATCCGAAACCACAGAAGCAAATGGCTCGCCTTGTTGCGGTGCTTGCGAAGGCAATGCGTTACGAACATCGCCCGGCTCAACCTGCGCCCGGACCGGCATATTTTCAATGTTCGAACGATAGTCAGCGATCCAATCCACTAATTCGTGAGCTGATCGGCGAAATTCTTCCGGTGTCATATTATTTTCTTCCAATATATTGAGACAAAATTAGTAATGTTTGCGACCAAATCGGGTTGCCCCCTCAACCAGTTCCCGGGAGTCAAAACAAACACGTTACAATCATGATATGGCGATTTGAAAATCGTGGCATAGGCAAATAGATTTGATATATTTTCGACAATACCTGAGTTTCATAAACAACCACACTGGTTTTCTGCTGTTCGGTTTTTTGATGTGCTTCACTTCCAGCGCAGGACAAACCTACTTCATAGGTATATTTGGTCCCGAAATCCGTTCAGAATTTGAATTATCCCATACAGAATGGGGGCTATTTTACATGACCGGGACACTTCTAAGTGCGCTCGTTCTACCATTTAGCGGCCAACTCGTTGACCGCATTAATCTGAGAACATTTGTCTGCTTTGTTATGGGCGGATTATTTATTGCCTGCCTTATGATTAGCAACGTCACTAACGTCTGGTTTCTCGTTCCGGCGATATTTTTACTACGCCAATTTGGACAGGGATTAACCAGTCATGTTTCTATCACGTCAATGGCGAGGTACATGGGAACACATCGAGGCAAAGCCATAGCCTTTTCATCTATGGGTTATTCTATAGGCGAAGCAACTTTACCAGTATTAGCGGTTATGCTTATTATGACCATTGGCTGGCGAACAACCTACCTGCTTACCGCCGTCGGTGTATTAGCATTAGCACCACTAATACTATTATGTCTAAAAGATCATCCGAAACGTCACGAAACGTTTCTTCAGAAAACCCGAGAGAACGACCTTAAGAATGGCTCTGCAATTATAAGTAAAACACGATCGCAAATCTTAAAGGAAAAGCGATTCTACTTATTACTGCCAGCAGTACTCGCTCCATCATTCATAGGCACCGCATTATTTTTCCATCATTTAACTCTCGCAGAAACTAAAGGCTGGTCAGCTAGTTGGGTTACGGGAAGTTACTGGATCTATGCGCTAATGACAGTTGTTACCTCGCTTTTCGCTGGACCGATCATTGATCGCTACAGTGCCGCGCGTGTTATACCGTATTATCTAGTGCCAATTGTGCTAGCCATGTTGCTCCTGTGGACTGCGGAACATCCAGTATGGGTTGTACCTTACATGATTCTCATCGGCCTAAATACGGGGATATACTTCACCGCAATCAGCGCGCTCTGGGCTGAGCTATATGGCCCGACCCATCTAGGCTCAATTAAATCAATGGTTGGAGCATTTGGTGTATTCGCTAGCGCTCTAGGACCCGTGTCTATTGGAGCTCTTCTGGACTTCGGGTACAGCTATGAGTCCGCATGCCTAGGAATGGCTTTACTATGCATTATTTCGACTGTGTTTTTACATAGGGGACTAAAGCAATACGCAACAATGCAATTAAAAAAACTACAATGAAATTCGCTTCTTAATTAAATCCCAAGACGTCAGTATTTCACCACGAAATGCTAACGGTAGGGGTATCCTGCACATCCAGTCACCCTTATACGGTTCACAGTAAAGTTTTCGAGCGCCAAATCTGCGACATAACTCGTTATTTTGCCAAAAAAATTGCAACTTCGGATGATTTTCATCGCGCAACCGAACCGAGTAGTTACGTTTTCTAAAAGACTGCAATGCTACACAAAAAGGTTCTTGGCTACGTGTACCTTTTCGAATTTGCATAATCAAGTAGCTTCGATACTTATCACTATTAAGTCTGGAGGTTCTAACGGTTTTCAATGGGACGATGTTGATCTTGAACGAATTGCAGCAAAACTCGATCAAAATTCCGTCGAGAAAAATTTTGTTTAGAGAGTCCTTTGTACTGCTTCCAATAATTATTGATCGGATAGTTTGGATCGCGAGCCGGTCCGTATCGGTAAACCGTTAGCGTATTTGCTGAGATCATGTTGGGCACAACGATATCTTGCTGTTTATTTTTCTTCGCCTTCTGTATTAACACATCCCAACCAGCAATCGATATCTGTTGTCTGGCAGGCCGATTAAAACGAATATCATCATACATAACACTAACGTTATAAGATTTCCACTTAGTGATTAACAACAGAAATATTGTGTTTATAAGAAAAACATTTACAAACAATAGTTTATTAGAAATGACTATCCACCTCGCAAAAAACTGGCCGACTGAAAAACAAATTAACGTCCATAAAAGCAAGAAAAAGAAATAGGCAAGATTGGATGTACGACTAGTATCGTTAATGTTAATTTTCCAATCCATTAGAACAACTAATACACACAGGGTAACTAATATTGCGATTAGTTGCGTCATAAGAAACAGTGGCATCCGCCAACTATGTTGATGATGGCGACCAGTTACTACTCCGCTTAACAAGCCGATAAACGCAATAAGCGGAGCAAATAAATCTTTAAACCAAAATTGGATGGTATCTACCGCTGTATGGTAAACACCCAACGGCAAACTCTGCCATTGAGACATAAGCTGGGCGAAAACACCCTGACCAGAAACCATCTCCAACCGGGCACTGGTTCCCGGAGAAAAGACTACTAGAGCACCGCCGATAAAGTAAACACGAACGGAAGACCCGCTTGTAAGGTCCGTGCACGAATGAAACATACTAGGAAAATAATTCCACTGCTCGCTATACCTATCAGCATTATCATTTCACTGCATCCAGCAGCAGTAAATAAAAACATTGAGGAAAGAAACCAGTAACAAGACTTTTGTGTAAGCAGTGCTTGAAAACGATACGACCTTAGATAATCGTTGAGACATTACACCTTCCCAAAAGAACCCGAGTTACTGATCGTATCAATCATCCAATACCTACATAAAAAATCACTCCGCCAGGATACGATATTTATCTTCAAACACTATTCATCATTGGTACCGGTCGGCTCGTTGATGGATTTGTTTCACATGCTATCTGCAGGCTGTGCGCAACTTCTAATACAAGGGCATCTGCCCCCTTAGGACCTACAATTTGAAGACCAAACGGCATTCCGCGATGATCAACGCCACAAGGAATGGAGCAAACACTTGATACTGCGGTGGTTAACGCATATGCCAATGAGAGCCAGCGCATGTATGTCGGCATTTCCTCGCCATTAATTTCAGTAACCGTTAACTGTTTATGGGGAAAAGGTGAAACGGCTGCTGTAGGACAAATCAATATATCGCAGTCATCAAAGTAACGCTGAAAGCGATCATATATTTCGGCTTGTTGCGTATGTGCCCACGCAACATCTTTCAAAGAATATTGTTGACCACGCTCGGTGTTATCAATGACATTGGGGCCAAGCAAGTCGCGACTTTGTTCCAATTGTGATTGATGCTCGGCTACGAAACTGACACAGCGGAGAATTTCAAACGTTTCATGCACATGCTCCATGTATGGAGCACGATCAAAACTCTCGCCAAAATAATGACAAATATCTGCAATTCTCTGGGAAAATATTTCACGAATATTTAAGTCTACTGGTGAACAGCCTAGGTCTGCGGAATATGCAATACGCAGCGATGATAAATCGGTATCAACCAGTGATGTCGGAATACTATAGATATCTTCACTAGAAAATGGATCCTGACAATTGATATCCATTTGAGCTAGTAAGAGTAAATGGGCGTCTTCAACTGTACGGCCCATCGGTCCTAACACGCTAAATGGACTAAACCGTAAAGACGAAGAATCAATCGGAACCATTCCAGGAGATGGCCTAAATCCAGTTACTCCACAATATGCAGCTGGCGTTCGTAAACTCCCTCCATAATCAGAACCGGTTGCCAATGGCGTCATCCCGCACGCGAGTGCTGCAGCAGAACCACCAGACGACCCCGCACTGGTTAAGTCAGTATTAAAAGGATTTCCAGTTGCGCCATAGACCCTGTTTTTAGTATTCGCACCGGCTCCAAATTCTGGTGTATTTGTTTTGCAGAATATATTGCCACCCGCTGAACGAATAGTCTCAACCGAGCTTTCATCTTCATCAGGTACGTGATTTTCAAACAGCAAAGATCCAAAAGTTGTCCGCAAGCCCTCGACTGATTCTAAATCTTTTATAGCAACCGGAAGCCCATGTAATAAGGGTAAATCCTGACCGTCCATAACGGCTTTTTCATCCTGTCTTGCTCGCTCCATCGCACGATCAGCATCAATTGCAACTATCGCATTTACTTTCTCATTGCATGCCGAAATCCTATCCAAACAGCTCTTCATTAACTCAACAGGAGATAATTGTTTATGCCCAATTAACTTTCTGGCGCTCAACGCACCAAGATCACATGGCTGTGTCATCGTATCATTCTCACTCGCTAAATTCGTTCTAAATCAGTTGTAGTCATCTCAAGATTAAAAGCGCTCCGACCATGGTCTAAGCTCTATCTCCCACGTCCATGCGCTGCAAGACTGATTAGCAACATGAACATAGTTTTTTGCTATTTCATCTGGGTCGAGAAAACTATCCTGCCCTATACCATCTTCCACTTTGTCTACTGACAGGATGCCTCCATCAATTACAAAATGAGCAACATGTATATTCTGCGGCGCCAATTCACGAGCCATACTTTGTGCAAGGCCACGCAGCGCGAACTTGCCCATCGCGAACGGTGCAGATCGCGCAAATCCTTTAATACTTGCAGATGCACCAGTAAACAAAATATTTCCTCCGCCGCTTTGCAGCATTTTTTTCACCCCCTGCTGTGCTACTAGAAAACCACCATAGGCGCAAACCTGTATGGCCTTCTGAACCTCATTAACATCCAAATCTACTAGGTTCCCCCTAGCCCGATAACTTGGGTTATAAATCACAGTGTCAAGTTCGTAATCCACAAGATCGCTGAACAATAGTTGAACAGCGCTTGCGTCACTAACATCGCAAGAATACATATCAGCGTTAACCTCGGATGCAAGTGAGGTTAACTTTTTAGTATTTCGAGCCACCAAAACCATATGATTACCTCGAGCATGAAACGCCCGAGATAATGAAGCAGATAAACCATTACCGGCGCCAACAATTAGTACTGATTTTTTCATTTATACAGATCTCCAGCAGGCTCTATTCTTCCCAAGGTAATACGACAAGTTTTCCAATAAACGATTTTTCCATGAACACCTCTTGCGCTTTTTGCAGATGACACAGAGGATAAGTCGCTGCCACCAGCGGTTTTACTTCATTTCGTTCAATATAACCAACCAGATTAGGAAAAACCTCCGGACTTTGCAATGTTCGGCCAAGTAACGTTAGGTCCTTAAGATACAATGTTCGGACATCAAGTTCGACGATTGGCCCGGCTATTGCTCCTGCTGTAGCATAGCGGCCACCAGGTCTTAAAACATCAAGCAACTCACCGAAAGATCCACCTGCGACAACGTCAATAACCACATCAACACTATTTTTCTCGACTTGATCATGCAGAGGATCGTTTCTAGATACGAGAATATAAGCGCCGAGCGTTCCAATTTCTAACAGTTTAGGTTTGGAAGCGACAGCAATTACTTTTGCTCCCCTTCTCGCGGCTAATTGTAACAACGCCGACCCAACCCCACCTGATGCACCAGTAATCAAAACTGATTCCCCCTTTGTCACCGCAGCATGATGAAGTAAGTTTTCAGCAGTCGAGTAGGCACAGGGAAATGATGCTAGCTCGGCGTCTGAATAAGAGCTTTTAATACTGTGAGCTTCTTCTGAGCGTACAGCAACATACTGGGCAAAGCCGCCATCGCCATCCGCACCCAGCGTCCATGCAGAATCTGGTTTCAGATAAGGGTGGGTTCGCTGCATAGGCACAACAATAACCCTTGACCCGAGTCGATCTTTAGAAACACCATCGCCGACGCGTACTATTGTCCCGCAAACATCCGCACCTTGAATTCTGGGGAATTTTAGACTTTGTCCATCCCATGCTGCATCCTTAACATCTTCACCGGACACTATCAGCTCATTGGAGTTTTCAGTCGCTGTGGACACCTTTTTTGAATACCACCCTAGCCGAGTATTAATATCTGTATTATTAATAGCTGCGGCCCCAACTTTTATAAGCACCTCTTCAAAACCCGGGGATGGTACGGGTATGTCTTTTTTGAAAACAAGTTTTTCTGGCCCACCAAAGCCAGTTAAAAGAACAGCAGACATTACACTCGGTAAATTCATATATTAATTACCCTAGGTTTTGCGTATATAGTTCAAGCTCCACTATAGAGCTTCAGCCAAATAAATAAATACGGGAAGTGTAATAAACGAACCCAATACCTGAAAGGTCAAAATATTTGACATTAATTCAGCATCACCCCCCATTTTACGGGCCATAACGTAGGCCGAAGCTGCAGTTGGTACAGCACCCGCAATGATTGCAACCGTTCTAGGCAATCCATCAAGACCAACAATCCACGACATAAAAATTATCAGTGATGGCATTCCCAACAATCGAATAAGTACACCGGCGCTCAGAAGTAATTTATGTTGTGCAGCATGATTCAAACGAAGGCCCGCGCCCACGCACAGCAACGCCAAGCCAAGACCGCCACTGCCTATAATTTCAATAGTATTGAATAAAACGTTGGGCACTCCAACAAAATTAACAATCAATCCAACCCCACAGGCAATAATCAAAGGGTTTTTTAAAACCCTAAGGAATAATGATGACAAACTGTATGACTGTTGCTCTGTAGCATATACGGACAGGACGATAACACTTACCGCATTTAGTAACGGCACCATCACACTTAACGCTATAGCGGTGAGTGTGATGCCGTCGTCTCCATAAAGAGGAGCTATAACGGCCAAAGCCATAAACCCGTGGAATCGGGTTGCTCCTTGAAACAAACTGGTAAAGGTAGGGCCGGTTAGATCCTCCTCAGAAACAAAGTTTCTTAACATCAATAACAACAAAGACATTCCTGCAATAGCCACGACGAGTACGGTTAGAAAATCCAATACTGGCACACTAGTCAGATCGGCGCGCCCTAAAGTTCGAACGATTAGAAACGGAAACAATAAGTAAAAGCAAATATGCTCTATCGCGGACCAAACACTTTCTCTAACAAGGTTAGTTCGACAAAAAACATAGCCGATTACAATAATTAGGAACACCGGTGCTATAGCCGTTAGGGTTTCAATCACTTAGGAAGCCGATAGGTAAAAGATTAATAAAAACGAGAGTGATTGGAGAAATACGCAATCAGGAGCCGCTTAGAAGTAAGAAAGATCATCAATTAAATTTGAAGCCGATTTATAATACACAGTTTAAGCGCGTAATCATTACAAAACCAGTTCCTCAACGATGGAGATAGACTTCTGAACACCCAAAAACCTTTTAGGCAAACTAAAGTCATAGCAACAATTGGGCCAGCCTGCGATACGCTAGAAATATTGATCGAAATGGCCAACGCCGGAATGAATGTGGCACGGCTTAATATGTCCCATGGTACGCCAGAATATCACGCAGAGATCGTCAATCGCGTTCGCGAAGCTGCCAAACAGACCAATAAGACCATTGCTATTATGGTTGATACACGGGGTAGAGAAATTCGTACCGGAAAAGTTGAAGATGGAGAAGTCGAACTAAAACCAGGCGATAGTTTCACTCTCTATGGTGATAGCCGCCTGGGTGACTCTAATGGTGTTTCCATTACTATCCCCGATCTTGTGCAACATGCACGATTAGATGATCGAATTCTTATCGACGACGGACAATTGGAACTAATTGTAACTGGAATTAAAGATGACGGTGTTGTTTGCAGAATCGAAAACGGCGGCGTTTTGCGCAATAGCAAGGGTGTAAACTTGCCCGGCAACACGGCGGCAATAGATCATATTGCGTCGGATAATGAAATTGAAATTTCGTTCTCGGCAAAGCATAAAGTTGATTACCTTGCGGCTTCATTTGTTCGGAATGCGGCAGAGGTCCGTGAAATACGAAATCAATTTCGGAAATTCGGCGTTGAAGTTCCAATAATTGCAAAAATCGAAAACCGCGAAGGTGTCGATAACATCGAAGAGATCGTGGCCGCAGCAAATGGCATAATGGTGGCACGCGGTGACTTAGGGGTTGAGCTAGACATGGGCGACGGGCCAACCATGCAAAAACGGATTATTCGTGCAACGGTATCGAATGGTAAGCCGGTAATTACGGCCACACAAATGCTCGACTCTATGGAGCGCAATCCTAAGCCAACCCGCGCAGAAGTGAGTGATGTTGCGAATGCCATATTTGATGGTAGTTCAGCCGTTATGCTGTCGGGTGAAACGGCCTCGGGGTCTAGACCAGTTCAAGCCGTAAAAACCATGGTCGATTTAGCATTCAAAGCCGAAATGGCCCTACAAGAATTCGGTTATCTTCAACAAATCAAGCCAAACCCCTCAAATGAGGTTACTGAAGCCGTCGCTCAAGCGTCCATTACCATGGCACGGCACTTACGTGCTGCGGGTATCATCGCATTAACCGAAACGGGTTTTACCTCTCGGTTAATTTCTAAGTACAGACCTAATTGTCCAATTCTTGCCATCACAGGTTCAACTGATGTTGCGCAAAGATTAGCAATGAACTGGGGTGTTCACGGAATACGATATGACGCCGAAGGAAGTGACGAAGAAAAAGTTGATTTCGCAATACATACTGCCAAAGAGTTAGGTTTTGTAAAAACTGGAGATTTGCTAATTTTAACGGCAGGAAGTTCAGATCAAGCAGGTAGTACAAATTTAATACGCGTTTTAACAGTAAATTAGTCAATCTATTGCATTGATTTTAATTGCAAAACCAATAGCAGACGATGCGTTTGCCTGTGGATAACTCTGTTGATAACTTTAATGTTAATTATGCTCCATGACTAAACGATACCGCAACACCGCAATATAACTTCACCAAAATAAATTTTTAGTATTATAAATTAAATAGTTATAGCCGATACTTTCTTGAAGTTCGAAAGAAACACGCACAACTATCTAATATTTCGATAAACAGTGGATTGTGAACAACTTTAATCCGAATTTCTAAACTGTAGGTAATCTGACATTGACCGTTTATAGTGTTGAAACAAAACCCGCCAGTCTATTCAGACGCTTAGGAGCATTATGCTATGATTCGCTTTTGCTTCTTGGAGTGTTATTTATCGCCGCAATTCCGTTGACATTTTTCGCCCTGGAGACACGAGAAGACGTCTGGGTAGAAAACTTCATAAGAGCGTACTTAATTGCGGTTTGTTTTATCTATTTTGGATGGTTTTGGGGCCATGGTGGGCAAACTCTCGGGATGAGAGCTTGGAAACTTCATCTCATTAGAGATGACGGTGGAAAATTAGGGTGGAGCCACTTTGCCAAACGTTTTCTTACGGCTTGGGTTACATTGGGCTTCGGTAATTTGACGATATTATTTTCGAATAAAAAACATGCCCTGCAGGATACATTATCCTCGTCTGTGCTCGTATATCGCCCCTCAGTAAATAATAATAGATAAGGGGCGTTTTACAAAAAAGGTTATTTTTCAGGAAGCGTTATATTTAGCTCCAGCATATCGGTCTGCTCATGTTTTTCAATATTAACAGTGATCGCATCGGGCCCAATATCCACATAGCGCTTTACCACTTCAATTATGTCGTTCTTCAACTGCGGCAAATAGGAAGGCGCGTTACGTCTGGTGCGTTCATGTGCGACCAGAATTTGTAATCGCTCCTTGGCAACGCTCGCTGTTTTGGGCTTCCGTTTAAAAAAGTCTAACAAATTCACAAGTACTACCTCCCCAACAGCCGATCAATTAACCCCTTTTTGGGGAGCGCCAAAAACCGGTGTGGTAAGTCCTCGCCGAGATAACGTTTCACACAGTCTTCATATGCTTGTCCTGCACGACTGTCTTTATCCATAATAACCGGTGCCCCGATATTTGAAGCACTGAGCACACTTTCCGATTCAGGAATAACTGCAAGTAAACGAATCGCAAGCAAATCAGTAATATCTTCAATAGACAACATCTCACCGCTATCGGCACGAGACGGATTAAAACGGGTTATAACGAGATACTCCTTTATTGGTTCACCACCAGTTTCAGCCCGCACGGTCTTGCTCGACAACATACCCAGAATTCTATCGGAGTCTCTTACCGACGATACCTCTGGATTAGTCACAATAATCGCTTCATCTGCAAAACGCATGGCCATTACAGCACCTTGCTCAATACCGGCAGGAGAATCGCAAATCACATAATCGAACTTTTCTTTAAGTTCATTAATAATTCCACTAACCCCTTCTTCGGTCAACGCTTCTTTATCTCGGGTTTGTGAAGCAGGCAAAATAGAAAGCTTCTCAACACGTTTGTCCCTTATTAACGCCTGATTAAGATTCGCTTCCTTATTTATCACATTCACAAAGTCATAAACAACCCGTCGCTCGCAGCCCATTATCAGATCCAGGTTTCTCAATCCTACATCAAAATCTATGACTACAGTCTCATGCCCCTGTGCAGCCAGGCCTGTTGCAAAAGAAGCACTGGTTGTTGTCTTACCAACACCACCTTTCCCGGATGTAACTACAATTACCTTACCCAAGTGAATTCCCACTCCTATCTATTTCAATTTAACTATGGTGTCTCAGAAAGCAATTGTACTTGTAATTGCTCACCTTCGAGAAAAATTTGCACCGGTTGACGACGAAACCTGTCATCAATATCGTCACTGAGACGATAGGTGCCGGCGATGGATACAAGCTCTGCATCAAGTTTTTGACAAAATATTCGGCAAGACTTATCGCCACCTACACCCGCAATGGCACGACCGCGGAGCGCTCCATATACATGAATATTACCTGCCGCAATCAACTCAGATCCTGCACCCGCAGATGCAACAACGGTCAAATCGCCATCCATAGCGGTTAATTTCTGTCCCGATCGTACTGTTCTCGTATGAAAAACATTATGCACCGCCGGAACCTCCGATGGAATAGTCTTAATTGAGATCGAATCATCTTTACGGGCAACAGGCTTTCGCGGTTTTCTCTCTTCAGGTAAAACCGCTAATTTTAACTCATCAACCTTTTCGGCCAGCGTCAGAGGACAACCTCTGACGCCTAACGGATTCATCCCGCGAGTACGCAAATAGTCTACGACCAACTCAAGAAAAGTTACTGAATTTCCTTCAAGTTTTGTGAAATCCAGCACCAAAGGGGCATTTAGAAAAAAGGCAGGGGCCTGGCTGGTTCTAATATCCATTTCATTAAAGAACGATTCCAGTTCAGTAGTTAGCAGTTCCACGACTGGAAATGTAAACTTATCCGCCTTAATATTGGTAGTCTTATATTCCATTCGTCAAGGAGCAAAATTGAGCATTTGTGGTTGATAATACATACAAGAACACATAAAAATGGAAAACGTACCGCGCAAGAAAATTGGCCGCTTCAGACTGTAAACTCAGCACTAGATCAACCGTAAGTTTAACACGGCTACTGCTTCGAAAAAAAAATTAAAACGAGGAAATTTTCATGACCCATTTAAAATCAGTAGCTCACAACATGATCACACTATTTGCATTTGCATTATCAGCGGGAGCATTCGCCACGGACGAACCGACCCAACCAGAGTCAGGATTCTCAACAAATAGCCAAACTCTTGTTACAGCAGATAAATTCATGATTTCTGCTGCCAATCCACTGGCAGTTCAAGCAGGTTACGATGTCTTAGAGCGCGGCGGAACAGCCATGGATGCTGCCATTACCACGCAATTCGTTTTAAATCTTGTAGAGCCCCAGTCTTCCGGTATCGGTGGCGGCGCGTTTTTAATTTACTACGAAAAAAATAGCGATACGCTGCATACTTTGGATGGGCGAGAAGAAGCGCCAGCGTCAATACGTTCGGACCATTTTCTGCAAAAAAATGGCGAACCAATTCCCTGGTGGGATCGCATAACCGGAGGACAATCGGTTGGTATTCCAGGAACTATGAAGTTACTAGAAGAAGGATACAATATGTTCGGAAAAGCCTCGTGGAGGGATCTCGTAACACCTGCGATCAAACTTGCTGAAAACGGCTTTCCAGTATCTCCACGTATGTCAAATTCAATACAAGTCGCTAGCGAACGCGGATTAAAGAAATTTGAGGTTAGTCGAAACTACTTTTTCGATGAAAATGGAACAGCACTTGCCCCAGGACATCTATTAAAGAATCCTCAGTTAGCAGAGACCTTTCGCGCTATTTTAGTTGATAAATCAAAGGCTTTTTATGAAGGTGAATTAGCACAAAAAATTGTCGACGCCGTTAATGATTCTGCGCCAGGTTTTATGACCAAGGAAGATTTACGAGAATATAGAGTAAAAAAACGGCCGGCGATTTGCGCCCCGTACAGAGGCTATCGGGCATGCGGGATGGGACCACCAAGTTCGGGTGCATTGACGGTCGGTGCAACTTTGGGAATTCTTAACCAATTTACGATCGAGGGTGGGTCATTTACTGTCGATCACATAAAACTAATCAGCGAAGCACAAAAATTGGCGTACGCCGATCGTAACTATTACATCGCCGATAGTGATTTCGAAAATGTTCCAGTGAGCGGATTACTCGATAGCCATTACCTTCAGGCTAGATCCGCACTAATCGACAAACATAAACCTATGCTATCTGCAACAGCCGGCAACCCTCCGGCACCTTATGTGACAGCCTATTCGCCGGATAAAGGACTCGATTTACCCGGAACGACACATTTAAGTATTGTTGATTCCTATGGCAATATCTTGTCAATGACATCGACTATTGAAAGTGGTTTCGGTAGCCGCATAATGGTCGGCGGTTTCTTACTCAATAATGAGCTTACCGACTTCTCTGTGTATCCGAGCATCAACGGTAAACCTGTTGCAAATCGCATTGAAGCAGGTAAAAGACCTCGGAGTTCAATGGCTCCCACAATAGTATTTGATGCTCTAGGTAAACCATTTATGGCTGTAGGGTCACCAGGAGGAAGCCGGATAATTAACTATGTAACCAAGACAATAATTGGAGTAATTGATTTGGAACTTGATATTCAGTCAGCTATATCAACACCCCACTTTAGCAACCGGAATGGCACGACAGATTTGGAAAAGGGAGAAAGTGCGGCGAGTATTGCGACGGAACTAAATAATGTGGGCCAGGAAACACAAATTCGAGACCTAAACAGTGGGCTACACGCTATCGTTATTGGTGATGACGGGAAATTAAGTGGCGGCGCAGATCAACGTCGTGAGGGTCTTGTTATGGGGCTTTAACGTTCTTTTAAGCCAGCATAAAGATACGTCAGACCCCGGGGGAAAAATACCCGGGATCTGAATTTTAAGCTCATGCTGCTTTAGCTCGTTGAGTGGACAGAGCAACAACTGTTGGGCGCGAGATAGATAATTCTAAAATCTCTGCCGTTGTTCGATATTCGCTTGTAACACCATCGACATAGGCATTGATTTCAGCTCTTGGCATACCAATATCGCGCAGCAAATAGTCGGACATCGAACGAAGTTCAATTTTTGCTAATCGACGACGGTTCCAATCGGCAATATTAAGCATAAAGAGAGACCATCGATTGACTGACGGGGCTAAACTAACAATTTTATCTGACATAAATTCCAACTAGACTATACAATGGAAAGAACTAAGGTAAACGCAATAATTGCGCCAATAAAAGCCAATCCAACTTGGTTATAAATTTCAGCAGGCATAACAGTATTCTCCGGTTTGAGAAGATTAAAAAATGGCTAACGTACACGAAAACTCGACAATAAATCATCGCTTCCTCTATGGTAAAAAGATACAGTTTGTTGCACTGCAGCACAAACGATATATTGTCATGTCAGCCATGAATACTTACTCATGTACCAATAGTTTTTAAACCAACCATGTCTATTCGCCTCCCTCCAACTGCCTCGTTGCGTGCCTTGGAATCTGCCGCACGACACCTGAGTTACACCCGAGCTGCAGAGGAACTCTTTATTACCCAAAGCGCTGTGAGTCATCAGATTAAACATGCTGAAGAAATATGGAACGTAAAGCTTTTCTCGCGTCGTGGGCGAACGCTTGTGCTCACCGAGGCGGGTGAAGCATTGGCTCCCGTCGTTCGTACATTCTTGCAAAGCTTAGAAACCACGTTCGCAGAACTGCAACGCACTGTCGACTCATTCTCGATCAAAATAAGCCTACTGCCGTCCTTTGCATTTAAATGGCTTGTGCCTAGATTGGGACACCTAAAGGAAAAAAACCCAAATTTGGATGTGTGGATTAGCACCTCAGAAGAAATCGTCGATCTTTCACATTCAGATGTGGACTTAGCAATTCGCTTAGGCCTCGGTAATTGGCCCGAGTTATACTCGCAACGACTGCTTCAGGAATATGTATTTCCTGTGTGCTCACCCCGATTTCTGTCCGGCATAAAGTATCCTGAAAAACCCGAGGACCTGCTAACCCTGCCTCTACTGTATCGACATAGCACCGATATCTGTCCACGTTGGAAAGACTGGTTTAACGATATCGGAACAACTATTAAGTCTTTACCTAGAGGAACACGTTTTCCAGACACCAGTCTTGCGGTTCAGGGCGCCATCGATGACCAAGGGATAGCACTCGCTCGGAGCGCACATGTCGCAGATGATTTAGCAGCCGGTAGACTTGTCAAGTTATTCGACATCGAAAGCCATTCTAATGTAGCCTATTATATTACTTGCTTGAAAGGGCGAGAAACATCGCCAGCCATTTCCGCGATGATTGAATGGTTAGTTCTTGAAGCAGACAAAGCACAAAGCGATTTCGACCGAGTAGGTAAAGGAACTCGTCCAGTAACAAATAACTGAATATGTCAATTTATTTAACGAGAATGATCTATGAGTAAAACAATCCCTATTCAACCCGTTAGCGGAAAAGTAGTTCCACGATACGCAGGTCCTTCAACTTTTGCCCGCCTGCCAGAATTAAGGGATGTGGAATCTTGCGATCTGGCAATACTCGGTATTCCGTTCGATTCAGGAACCAGTTATCGACCTGGTGCTCGTTTTGGTCCTGGTGCCATTCGCCAAGCTTCTAGACATTTACGAACCCAATATCATCCAGCTTATGATACAGAGCCTTTCACCCAGATTCAGGTAGCCGATGCTGGAGATGTTCCTTGCAACCCATACAACATAGAAGAGGCCGTTCAAACCGTTCACGAATATGCTCGGGATTTACTGAATGAGGCAGGTGCCATAATAAGCCTAGGTGGCGACCACACGATTGCGCTTCCATTACTACGGGCAATGAATGAAAAACATGGTCCAGTAGCGTTGGTTCATTTTGATGCTCATTTAGACACCTGGGACACTTACTTTGGAGCACCTTTTACTCATGGAACCCCATTTAGACGAGCAGCAGAAGAAGGACTATTTCGCGATGATGCGTCAATGCATGTTGGTATCCGTGGGCCTCTATATAGTCGTACCGACCTTATTGAAGACGAGGAATTTGGATTTAAAGTTGTACATTGTGACGAATTCCAGCAACACGGCATTGAACACGTAATAAAACGTATACGCGATCGGGTTGGAGATCACCCACTGTATCTTTCGATCGATATTGATGTTCTTGATCCAGCCCATGCACCGGGAACGGGAACTCCTGAGATTGCAGGCATGACGAGCAGGGAAATGGTGGGAGTGTTACGAGGTCTTCAAGGTTTAAACCTTATTTCTGCAGATGTCGTAGAGGTAGCGCCCGCCTATGACCACGCAGAACTTACAGCGTTAGCTGCTGCAACCATAAGCTACGAACTCATTAACCTTTATTGCTGTGCTAGGAAATCCTAGTTCATCTGGAGCATTGCATGTTTACCGTCTATGGTGACATCTTTTCAGCCAATTGTTCGTGTACTGTATCCCGTCAGCATAAGTTGGACTAAATAGTCTGATTGCCTAAGAGACAGTTTTAGTTCATCGTTCACCTTAAGAGGAAACGATGATGACAAACAGTAACAAGTATAAAGATAGCGCCGAGAA
>CAJQKF010000050.1 GCA_905478855.1 uncultured Gammaproteobacteria bacterium | reverse complement strand
CTGTAGATGGAAACTATTGCGATTTTTTGGTGGCTAGCACTTATAAATTTTTACTGGTTACTCACACGGGGGTTCTTGCGTGGAATCAACGACGTAACATGGGATTTAATCCACTTTCAGTAGGTTGGCATGGGGGAGAGTCGGGTTTGGCGGCTAATGATTACAACCCGGTGAGGGGTGTTCAGAGAGCTGAGATTGGTAACTCAAATCACCTGGATGTATATATGTTGAGGACTTCTCTTGATTACCTTGCAGCCATACCGAGTGATGCTCTAGAGTCATATGTTTTAGATTTGGCTGGAAAATTGCGTCGTGGACTGCAGAAACTTGGACTTCCATTACTTACCCCGGAGTCACGCAATAATCGTGGACCCAATGTCTCATTTCAACATGATAACCCGGCAACTTTAGTACGACGTGCAGCTGCCGATAAGATACTGTTATGGGGAGAAGCGGGTCGGGTGCGAGCGTCTGTGCATGTGTTTGTTGAAGAGGACGATGTAGACTATTTTCTCGATTGGATGGCGAAATATCTTTAAGCCTGCTTAGTGTGAATAATTTACTATCGTATGGGCGACTGGTTTCTCTATTAGTGTGTCAAGCGCCTCATTGTGCGGAACGTTGCATGCAGAAGCTAGTTTCTTTGAATCTTCTGTGGGGGTAACGACCCCAGAAAGTCTGTACCGGTCGATATTATTGATTAATTAAATATGCTCAACTCCGATAAGACCGGCGTCGATAACGGCAATCCTAGTGTTCTTTATATGCAAGTAGTCAACTCTATTATGACGGGAGGTTAATCAATAATTGCACTGGTTGCAAATGAGTTTCATCAAGGAAGTAACCCCACATCGAAAAGCCTATTTTCCAGAATTTGCTGTTTATTTTCAGCTTATCTAGGTAGGATAAATTCACTAAACTCATAAGCGTTAATTAGCGCAAAACGCACACGTGGATCAATGTGTCTATTTCATTATTAAAAACACTCATTATTATCTCAGAGCAGGGAAGTTTTAAGGCTGCTGCTGAATTGGTTAATTTATCCCATGCAGCAGTTGGGCAGCAAATGCGCAGGCTCGAGGAATCGTTGCAGGTTACTTTATTTGATCGATCTGAAAAGAAACCAAAATTAAACAATCTAGGCAAAGCACTGGTGCCCAAAGCGAGAGAAGTTATTCACGCTTACGAATCGATGTTAAACGATATAACAGGCGAAGCCGAGTTGTTTGGTGAACTGAACCTTGGTGCTGTCCCATCAACAATACGTGGTCTAGTTCCCTTATCTATAAAGCAACTGATGCAGACCTACCGTAGTTTGCATATACGTGTAGTTCCTGGCTTATCTGGCGATCTAATGGGACAGGTGCAACGTGGCGCACTGGATGCCGCGATACTGAGTGAGCCAGTTCGGGTTGAGCCAAATATAACGTGGACGCAGTTTGCCGAAGAACCACTGATCCTGCTTACCGCACCAGAAGTATTGAGTAACGATCCGTTGCAACTCATTCAAGATATGCCCTATATCGGCCATGCGCATCATTCAGCAGTTGGAATGTTGGTTAAGAAATGGTTGTTTAGTAATAAGTTGAGCGTCCGCTCTTCTATGGAGATGGAGTCGTTAGAATCGGTAACCAGTATGGTCTCACATAATTTGGGAGTTTCTATTGTTCCCAATATATGTGTCCCTGACCCTGTTTTTGCCAGGTTGCGTAAAATACCATTGCCGGGTATTCCTCATTTTAGAGAACTGGGTTTGTTACATCGCACTGACTGCACAAAAATTCGGCTACTCGAGCCGTTGTTGTCTGAGTTACAGCGTACGGTTCAAAGTGAAGTTCACGTTTAGGTCGTGTAAAATTTTATTTTAGTTTTTATTAAATATAATTGTTTTGAGTAAAATTTGAATTTAGTCTATTGTCGCCACTTTCGTTTTCTCTACCGATAGGTGTAAATAACAAGTGAGTGAGATAGACAAGAAGATTGTTAACGATTTTGTAAATAACAAAATTGAATTCGTAACGACCGTGCCGTGCAAGCAATTAGCCGGTGTAATTGATGAGATTGATTCAAATGATTCGATTTATCACATACCTTCAAACAAAGAGGATGAGGGTATTGGTTTATGCGCGGGTGCGTTTATGGGTGGCAAACGTTCTGCAATCATTATGCAGAATACAGCGATTGGTGTTACGGTGAATACACTGGTAACCCTTACCCAGTTTTATCGTTTGCCACTACCTATGCTTATTAGTTATCGTGGTGAGTTAGGCGAACCGGTAGCCTGTCAGGTGGAAATGGCGGTGCATACGAAGGCCTTGCTCGCACAACTGCATATTCCAACTTATCACTTTCACAATGAAGATGATGTTAATGAGTTGGACGCAATTTTAAAGCATACGTTTATGTGTAATAAGCCAGTGGCGATTCTCACCGACGCTACTTTCTGGAAGGGGTATTAATATGATTCGCTCTGAAGTTCTTAAAAATCTAATCCCTGTAATTTCCGATCACTTCGTTGTTTGTAATATTGGACTACCAAGTCAAGAGTTACATTTGATGGATGATCAGCCAACAAATTTTTACATGCTGGGAACAATGGGTCTTTCGTCTTCTATTGGCTTAGGTGTGGCGCTTGCTCAGAAACAGAAAGTTATCTCCATTGATGGAGACGGATCGGTTTTAACTAATTTTGGCACGCTGCCGACCATTGCCAATAATGTCGCCGACAATTTTATTTTACTGATCATTGATAACGGAAGTTATGGATCTACGGGTGATCAACCGACTTATGCCGGAATGAAGACATCGCTAACTAACGTTGCTCGTGCATGTGGTTGTGAAAACGTAATCGAGTGCGATGCGGAAGATGCGGTATCAACAATGCAGGTGGCGCTTGATAGTAACAAAATGACTATAATCGTTTGCAAGTGTGAATCCGGGAATATTAAAGTACCCGTAATTGAAATGGATCCTGTGGTTATTCGGGATCGGTTTATGCGGGAGTTAGAGTCGCGTAATGCCTAGTTGATATGCTGGCCTAGCTGGGTTTTTGTAACCATACACCGCATTCCAGATGCGGTGTATAGGGAAATTGATCAAACACCGCAAAGCGTTTGATTATGTGAGTCTTGGTAAGTGTTTCAAGATTCAGCCCTAATGTTTGTGGGTTACAGGATATGTACAAAATATTAGTGAAATTTGTTGCGAGTTGTTCGGTTGCAGGGTCTAGCCCCGCTCTCGGCGGGTCAACAAATAAGGTGCTGAAGTTATAATTATCCAGTGGTATCTCTTTCAGTCGTCTAAACGCTCTTTCTTTGTTTAATGCCTGAGTTAGTTCCTCGCTGGACATTCTGGCAATGTTAACATTGCTAATGTGGTTCGCGTTTAAGTTGTAAAAGGCCGATCTAACCGATACTTTAGAAACTTCAGTCGCCAATACTTTGTCGAAGGAATCTGCTAGTACACAGGTGAAATTTCCATTGCCGCAGTATAGTTCGAGTAGGTCACCGTTTAATTGTTTAGAACAATTTTCTGCCCAGCTCAGCATATGCTGGTTCACTCCGGCGTTGGGTTGGGTAAAACTACCTTCAACTTGCTGATAGTGATAGTTCCGCTCGTTAACCTGTAATACTTCAAGTAGGTACTCGCGGCCCAGTATTATTTTTTGTTTTCTACTTCGCCCAATGATGTTTATTCCTAGAGCATCTTGAAGACGGGTTGCGGTCGCTTCCCATTCATCATCTAATTTTCGATGATAGATAAGCGTTACAACAGCCTCTCCACTTAACGTGGTCAGAAATTCTGCGCTAAATAACCGTTTTCGTAGAATATCGGAATCTGTGATTTCCCCTAACAATGTTGTCATTAACTGATTTATAAGTTCCGACGCCACTGGAAACTGCTCAAGGGTGTATAGGGTCTTTTCACCGGGGTTAGTCATGGCATAAGATGATTTTTCCCCTTCATGCCATACTCGGAATTCTGCACGCATTCTGTAATGAGTCGGCTCAGATTTGAATACTTCAATATTTGGAAGATTGAAGCGGAGATACTCGCGTTCTAGTACAGTTAATTTGGTTGCGAGTTGAGATTCGTACTGGGTGGGATCAATAACAGTCAATGGATTAATCAGTTGTGTGGAGTTGTGGGATTATAACCGTAGATTAACCATGTAACGTTTTTTTCGTATCCATTCAGTTCACCGGAAAGCCTTTCTAAGTTCGGCAAACTACTTGTATACTTTAAACAGCGTATGCAGTTGTTTTAACTTTAGCGATCTATAAACGTTCCCTCATATGCATCAGTTAACCCGAGCTTACTAAATGACAGTAGAACAAACACCTACGCAGAGGCTATATGCAGTTGTTGAACAAGGTTTATGTGTCGGCTGTGGCCTGTGTCAATCGGTAGCTGGAGAACAACACGTATCGGTGATGAAAACACTAAACGGATACGAACAACCGGTGGTGGTTGGGGAATTGGATCACCAGACGGTAGATAAAATCTTAGACGTATGTCCCGGAACACATGTGGAAGGTTTACCAAAAGATAAAGTCGAGGAAAATACTAAAATTGATAATGTATGGGGTCCATGGCGGCGCTTAGTATTAAGCTGGGCTTCAGATCCGAAAGTGCGTTTCGAAGGATCAACAGCGGGAGTGCTCACTGCACTGGCCGGATATTTACTCAAGTCCCGACAAGTGGACTTTATTTTACATACACGTTCGTCCGCAGTAGAGCCAAGTTTCGGTGAAGCCACATTAAGTTTTAACCATGCTCAGGTACTAGAGGCTGCCGGATCACGATATGGACCGAGCGCCACGTTAATTAATATTTCTAGCGTACTGGACCGAAATCAGCCCTTTGCATTCATTGGAAAGCCATGCGACATAGCGGCTCTTAGAAATTTTTCAAGACACGATTCCCGAGTTGAAAAATTAGTTAAGTATTATTTGACACCGGTTTGCGGTGGAATAATGCAACCACTTTCCACTATCGACTTTATAAAACGTAATGGTATGGAGCCGGAAAAGGTAACTCATTTTCGTTATCGAGGAAGAGGCTGTCCGGGCCCAACGCGAATTGAATCTAACGAGGTGGTGAAAGAAGTCCATTATCTTGACTTTTGGGGTGAAGACGCTACCCAGTGGGCACTTCCGTTTCGTTGCAAAATTTGCCCTGATGAAATTGGAGAGGCAGCAGACATAGCAGCTGCGGATACATGGTTTGGTGGTTCACCAACCCGGCAAGGGAGTTTGGCTGATCCGGGGGAAAATGCTTTTATTGCACGAACGATGGCAGGACAAGAATTATTGGAAGCTGCGGCAGCTGCAGGGGTGCTTAGTCTAGGACAGGATGTTACTCCAGATGAAATGAGCGGTTATCAGCCGCACCAAATGCGCAAGAAGTATGCGGCATGGTCGCGGTTCCAGGGTATCGGAGATGAAGGTCGGATCGTTCCACACGTGGAACGATTGCGAATACAGGAACTGGCGGAGGATTTACCGGATAGCAGAAATGAATATCAACGCAACGGTACGCGGCAGAGAATCATCGATGGCAAAGTGCAGGAACCAACACCGGAACCTTGGAAATTGTAATTGAGATTATTTTTGTTGTATTTATTCAGGGCTAACCTAGAATAATCGAACGTGGTATTTATGATTTGATTGATGATATATGGGCTCTAGGAAATAAATTTGTAGGACGGAAAATAATATGAAAGACCGATTTGATTACGAAATTTCTACTCAGTCACAAGTTGCGCGGGATCATTACGTAGAGGCAGTAGATCTTGTGTTAGCGGCCCAAGCAGGAATCGTTGATACTTTTGAAAAAGTGGTGGAAGCCGACCCGAGTTTCGCCTTGGGCTATGTTGGACTGGCTAGGGGTAAACAGTACGGTGGCAGTGTTGCAGATGCAAAGATCGCGATGGAAAAAGCGCGTACGCTTACTAAGGGCCTTAATGCTCGTGAACAAAGTCACCTTAATGCCTTTGGTTTGTTAATTGACGGCAAGGGCCCAGAGGCCTATTCAGCTATTCGTTCTCATGTGGATTTATACCCGCGTGATGCTTTGGTTGCGCAAACCTGTTCATCAGTCTTTGGGCTAATAGGTTTCTCGGGAAAACCAGGGAGAGAAGCCGAGATGCTCGCCTATAATGCTGCACTTTTACCTCATTATGGTGAAGAGTGGTGGTGTTTAAGCCAGTACGCGTTTTCTTTGTGCGAGACGGGTAACGTAGATAAAGCATCTACTATTATTGATAAATCCCTTTCATTGAATCCACGCAACGCCAATGGTGCCCATGTGCTTAGTCATGTCTATTACGAGATGGGTGAGACTCAACTGGGCAAGGACTACCTCGATAGTTGGCTGGAGAACTATGATCGCGCGGCATCGTTATATGGCCACTTGTCTTGGCATTCAGCACTATGGTCTTTAGAACGCGGTGAGGAAAAAGATATGTGGCATCGGATAGCAACCGACATCCATCCCAGTGTATCACTCAGTCTACCTATCAACACCCTTACTGATATGGCATCGATTCTTTATCGTGCAGAACTCGCCGGTGTGTCAGTTCCCAAACAATATTGGATAGACATAAGTGCCTATGCTCAACGGTTTTTTCCGAAAACTAGTTTAGGGTTTATTGATATTCACGCAGCTCTTGCTCATGCGATGTGCGGAGAGGAAGAAGCATTGAGGGGTATAATAGAATCGCCAAATTCGCTTACGGGTGATTTAGTGACGCCAATCGCAGAGGCTTATAAATACATCGTTGATCAGAAGTGGGAGGAGGGTGTGAACCTTCTTTCATCAGCAATGTCCGACCATGCTCGACTAGGTGGTAGCCGGGCTCAGCGCGATGTGTTGGAATTTTCTTTGCTTGGGGCGCTTTTAAAACTAGGCAAAACCGACGAGGCAAGACGGATACTCTTGCTACGGAGACCGGTATTGTTCAACACTCAATCTTTATTCGGTATGAATGTCGAACAGAGATCGCATTAGTTGTGAATGTTGCAAATTGCTATCGAACAACATGTTGGCGAGGTCATTTTAGCTAATGCCGGGACGGCAGGTTGACTAGACATGAGCGTCACGGGATTATCGGTTAACCAACTACAGGTGTTGAATTATTTACAAAATTACTGTCCATATCTGTACTTGCATCATCACAATTTTTCAACGTTCGTCAAAAGGATCTTGCCTCCATAGGCCAGTTTCCCATTTTCGATCTAGGCGGAATAACAGAGATATGTTTTCAACTATTTTTTGCTAACAGACTTTTCCTTCTCCGTTGCGTTCCATCAACATCGGTGTTTACAATGTCCATACTATCAGCTAGTCAATCAGAAGGAAAAACACCATGTCCAAGTTTTTAAATAGGTCAGTCTTGATCACCGGTGGCAGCGGTGGGCTAGGGCAGCAACTCGCTTTAGACTTTGCTCGGGAAGGTGCCAGAATCACAGTCAATTATTCATCGTCAGCTGTGGCCGCTGAAAGAATTGTGGCGCAGATAACGGAAACTGGCGGCCAAGCTATCGCCTGCCGCGCGGACATTTCCTCGCCGGGAGACGTCAAAACTATGGTGGAGACGACGGTCGAAAACTATGGTGGAGTTGACATCCTGATCAACAATGCCGGGCTAAGTATTGATGTCCCGTTCCTTGAATTAACGGAGAATGATTGGGACCGGGTCATAGATGTCAACTTGAAGGGACCGTTCCTCGTTTCGCAGGCTGTTGGTCAGCATATGGTGGCGGCGGGCAAGGGTCGTATTATTAACATTTCCGCAACCACCGCTATACAACCGAGAATTGGTAATTCCAATTATACAGCTGCTAAGGCAGGTTTGAACATGCTGACACAGAGCATGGCATTGGAACTAGGTCCTAATGTAACGGTAAACGCGGTTGCACTTGGGGCCGTTGATTGTCCCCTCGTGCGCGAATTGTTTTCGAGTGAGCAATTGGATCAGTTCGTAGATGGCCTCCCACTGAAACGCATGACAACCTATGCGGAAACGTCTGCATTCGTGATGATGCTTGCTTCTGATACGGCGGCATACGTGACTGGTCAATCGATCCCCTTTGACGGTGGACGAGTCATGCGTTAGTCGCGATCGATTTAAAAGAACCGTAGGTTTACTCTGTGATTTGAAAACGTCAATGAACGCGCGCTAGATAGTTAGCGCTGACAATGGCTGTTTTGCAGTATCTAGTCAGTTTGGGTAAATAACGTCCATTCGTTGAAAAATTGAATGGGTGCTCAATACTGGTGCTGTGTGAAAATTCAGTATCGGAATTTGTGACAGGAAATAGTGTCTGCCAGCACGCTGGATCACGATCATTGTGGCACACTTGATTAGGTTTTTCCAGATCTGCAATAATATATGCAAAGCTGAAATTATTTCACCGTTTTGGTCAATCACCGCGCAAAGAAGTCATTAAGATAAAATGCGATGAAAACGGACTTAACTTAAAAGGCGGATTAAACTCGAACGATTTCAGATTTCATGCTGTAAAGGACAAACAGTACTTCTTCTTTTTCACGCTGGCCAATATCATTTTTTTCTAATGCTTCAAGTGCATCGTCAAGAACCGCGATAAATTCCTCACCATCGATATTCATACCTTTGTGAGTGCTAAACATATTCTGACCTTTATAGACATCTGGTCCACCTGTTCCAGAAATGAAAAATGTAGCAGCCCCGTTTTTAACCGCAGATACATCACTGCCCGCGTACCGGGGAGCAATACGCGGATTTGCTAGATGTATATCGACAAGATCACTCGCAATTTTAGTAATGCCTTC
>CAJQKF010000049.1 GCA_905478855.1 uncultured Gammaproteobacteria bacterium | reverse complement strand
TCTCGGCGCTATCTTTATACTTGTTACTGTTTGTCATCATCGTTTCCTCTTAAGGTGAACGATGAACTAAAACTGTCTCTTAGGCAATCAGACTATTTAGTCCAACTTATGCTGACGGGATACAGTTACTCTATCGGTGTTGAGTGATCTATGTGGGTTACATACAAAATTGTCGTATATTGGATCGCACTATTTCCTCATAGTACGAATTGTAAGGCGTCTGCCCAAGGAAACGCCTTCCTATAATCAATGACCTAAATTGATCATAAGCTGTTTATGGCAGGAGAGTGTCGGGCACTGCACAAGAATTGCTGTTTGTTCGTTGCTGTGTAACTATATGACATCATCTCGAATAGTAAGGGATGTCGCGTCGTATAATCTCACTTTGTGGAATATATCCCTATGGTTACAATATTATGAATCAGTATCAAGCAAATCATAATCGAAGTTCAAAGCCTACAGACGCAAAGAGTTTTTTCGGACTCTTAAAACTCATCGCATTTTTGGGAGTTCTAGTTTTAGTGATGTGGCTTTGGTCTTTGTATTACTGAATTTACTAATATCTCATGGGGTAACGTCGTTACCTCGTTCGTGCAGTTATGTTACAGAGATAAAAGTTATGTCTTATGAAAATTTCGGATCAGATTGCTATATTTCTGAAAGATTACTGTTGGCTATTAACGGCGCACTGCCAGCAATAGCCAGGGCTTTGGCAAAGACTCAGGCGATGGGCATTAGTAGAATTGGTAAAGTAATAGTGAAGGACGATGCAGGCTAGACTATGCAATTAAATGGGTATACAACGAAGTAGATTGCTTCTTCGGTATTGTTAGGAATGGTATTATTTTGCATATAGCTCGTATTAGGTGGCTCATCTATGTACAGGTTGATTGATTAACGAATGCTCGCAATTTAATTCTAAAGGGTGAGGATTACATTTAATTCCAAGAATTTTGTAACATTGTGACAATATGACTAAAGAGATAAACACAAGTGAGGTATTTCCACCCGTAGAAATAGCACGCAAGGTCGAACGTCTTGGTGTTGCCAAGGCTCATGCAGATTCGTTATCGCTGCTTGTACTCGGGATATTGGCTGGCGCCTTTATTTCTCTAGGGGCACTGTTTTTTATTGTCGTAGTAACAGACAGTTCACTAGGCTTCGGTTTAACTCGGTTGATTGGTGGATTGAGTTTTAGTCTTGGCTTAATTCTGGTGGTGATTGCAGGAGCTGAATTGTTTACCGGCAATAACCTAATTGCCATGGCATGGGCAAGTGGGCTTATCGGTATACGAGAAGTAATGCGAAACTGGGGTATTGTTTACGTCGGCAATGTACTCGGTTGTTTTGGTACTGTCTTACTTGTTTTGTGGTGCGATATAGGCGGATTAGCGGGTGGTGCAGTTGGCGAGATGGCGATTACTATTGCCGTTGCCAAGGTCGACCTTTCGCTTCTTGCAGCATTTGCGCGCGGTATTCTCTGTAATGCGTTTGTTTGTCTGGCTGTATGGCTCGCTATTGGTGCACGTAGCGCGGCAGATAAGGTTCTGGTAATCATTTTCCCTATTACGGCTTTTGTCGCGATAGGACTGGAACACTCTATAGCCAATTGGTTTTTTCTTCCTTTGGGATATTTCTTAGATGTTCAAGGTGGTGTGTCTATTATTGATGCAATCGTTATGAATCTAGTTGTTACTGCTGGCAATATTTTGGGTGGAACGGTTTTAGTGGCCGGTATTTATTGGCTCGCTTATTTGCGCAACGAACGCAAAGATTCAACGGATGATGCACTGGATCTTTAATCAGATAGATGCAATGCTTTATGCTTACACAGAATTTAGAACAGTGTTCACGTGAAAAAGCGGCTTTGCAAAATTGATGCCCCCTATTGTAGTCTTAGCCATGACGGATGTCTGCTATTGGCTTGTGAAGTTGCATAGTTTACGTGGTTCTTTACACGACGCAATTTCTCCGGTGACACCGAAATAGGCATCGACCAAGTCAGTGGTGACAATATCTATCGTGTTGAAGGACGTAAAGTTTAGCGTTTCTACTTAATGAAACTCCGGGCGATTTTCCACTTCATAGTCGCGATAACAAGTAAACGGCCGATGTCATATATCAATCAGATCTGCTCCGAAAATTCGCGGGGATATCAAAATGAAGATCGGTCGACTTCCGCTCGACGATAAGACAAACGGCTGGAGCGCGATTTTGCCGACCCGGATGCCGAAGCCTGTGCTCGTGGGTGATGTCACGGTAGATTGGGTGGTTCTTGGCGCCGGATATGCGGGTCTCGCAGCGGCGCGCCAACTGTCGGAAAATTGTCCTGATCAACAGATTGCGGTGATCGAAGCTGGCACCGTCGGAGAGAATGCATCCGGACGAAACTCTGGGTTTGCGGTTGATCTGCCGCACAATGTCGGTTCTTCATTAGATGAACTGGATGGGTCGCAACGTTTCCTGCGTCTCGGCAAAATGGCGGTCGCTAGCCTTGATAACACTATAAAAACTCACGATATTGATTGCCAATGGTCCCTCGATGGAAAGTATCATGCCGCCGTGTCGACGCGAGGAGTGAAAGAGATACTGGAACCTTTTGCTAAAGAACTGGAGACTCTCGGGGAACCGTATAGATGGGTCGAAAAATCTGACCTCGCTCGAAATATTGGATCTAACCACTTCACTGCGGCTATTTACACGCCGGGTGGGGCGTTACTAAATCCAGCGGCGCTCACGCAAGGTCTGGCGGACTCTCTGCCCGATAATGTCACGCTCTATGAAAATTCACCGGTTCAAGAAGCAACCTTCAAGAACGGCGTTCACTTCATCACCGCAAATGGATCTTTGCACGGCTCTAAGCTAATCATGGCGGCCAATGGGTTTTCGGAACAGTTTGGCTATTATCGTAACCGCTTCCTTCATTTGGTTGCCCATTGCAGTCTGACGCGGCAACTGACTGAAGACGAACGAAACACCTATGGCGTTGAAAAGCCATGGGGACTCACCCCGGCAAACGCATTTGTTGGCATCACCATGCGCTATACAAACGATCACCGGATCATCATCCGCCATGGCCTAAACTATTGCCCTAATCAACGAGTTCTAGCATCCGAACAAGCCGCCGTTAAGCATCGTCACAAGGAATTGTTCGACAAGCGATTCCCAATGCTGCCCGCCGTCGATATGGAACACACATGGAGTGGTTTTGTCTGCCTATCGCAAAACAGCGCGCCGGGTTTCGGCCAATTAGCGCCGAACGTATGGTCCGCTGTTTGCCAGAACGCAATGGGTGTCACCAAGGGCACATTCAGCGGAGTTCTCGCCGCCGATATGGCATGTGGTGTCGAAAACCCGTTAATTCGCGATATGCAAAGCCTTGGTGAACCCAGTATTTTGCCTCGCCGGCCGTTGCTTGACATTGGCGTGCGTGCGCGCTTCATGTGGGAACACTGGCGAAACCGACATGAGGCCTAAGTGTTTTTTCTACCCTGGGATCTTTTGAACAAAGTCTGATTACATCATTACCTCTAGTATCGAGTTTAATCGTTGTGCCACTGGGATTTTCAGATTGATGACCCGAGATCGCTTACAAATATCACCTACATCCGCAGCTTGTAATAAGGTACGGAAAATATATCCACTATGACACGACTAAAACAACAGTATGAGGCAGATGGTTTTTTCGGTATTGGTATACTAAATTCTGAATCAGAGGAAAACATAGGCACGCTTTGGCGAAGCGCGCACATATTGGGTGCCGCATTTATTTTTACCATTGATAAGCGTTATAAAAAACAATCTACGGATGTGACTCGTTCGTGGACTAAGATTCCACTTTATCATTATGAAAACTTCGAAGAGTTTATTAGAGCACTGCCATACGATACACAGTTGGTTGGTGTGGAAATGGGGGAAGCCTCAGTCGCTATTGACGAGTTTGAACATCCACCTAGAGGGGTCTACTTGTTGGGCTGCGAAAGCATCGGCTTACCGATGAAGGCGATTAAAGCATGTCACTCATTAATTTCCTTACCCGGGAATTTTAGTTTGAATGTTGCGACCGCAGGCAGCATTGTGATTTATGATCGTATCTCGAAAATTAAAACTCGATTGCCCGTGCGAGGCTAACATTTTGCCCATTCATTGGGGCCGATTTGAGAAGGATTACAGTTGGCGTTATTTTTATTCTGAAATTGAGAAGTACTAAATGAGTGGTGAATCCAATCTTGAAACGTTATTAGCTTCAATGTCCCCGGTTATGCTGGATGGGGAATATGTATTTTGTAGCTTTACGGATGCGGCTTACGGTGATCATGCGAATCTGCAACCCATCGCGAGCATTGTGGAAACTGAAGGGTTAACTTTGGTCATTCCCAAGCTCAGCGCTGATGTAAACAATATTCCTTATGAGGGTGTTTTCAAAGGTATTACACTCCAGGTGCACTCAAGTTTAGAGGCCGTTGGTCTTACCGCTGCATTTTCTACAAAACTATCAGAACACGGAATAAGTGCAAATGTAATTGCGGGCTATTTTCACGATCACATATTTGTTCAGAATGATTATGCTAAAAAAGCATTAGATGCCCTAATTGAATTTTCTAGTTAACGAGTAATCATAATTTTTATAGTACTCTGACCCGATCTAGCAATATCTCTTGCTCTCCTTAATGAGTGATTCGACGCGTGCGCGACATGTACAAAAAAACCACTAACACGGCTTGCAATCTTAACGGCTTTGGGCTGCTTATGGGCTACGTATTGGCTAGTCTTGGGTATTGTTGTTAATACGCGTTATTTGTAAAAGATACATCACCATGGTGTGTTCATTTTGACCGAAGGTGAAGTGATAGGCATCTGAAAGTTTCTCAACAGCGGCAATTTGCCCCAGATTATCGTTAAAAACCGGGTTGAATTGATAAAGGTTAAAATCGACCACTTTAGCCTCATAGCCATGCCGCGCAAGTAAGTCTTCCGTTCGTTTGGCACCCAGCATGGATACCTGCATTAGGTAGGCAGTTCCATCCGCATTTAGATAACTACTGAGATTTTTAACAAAATGATCCAGTAAGTTTCTACCCCAGTAATCGATATCACGATGCCCACGTGTTTGTCCACGGGGGTTGGTTGGCATCTGGTAGAGACTGGCTACTATTACATCGAATTTTTCAGTTGGTTGGTACGAGTATAAATCAGCTGCTATACCGTTCATTCTGTCTGCAACGCCGTTTCTAAAAGCGTTGGTTAGGGTGTTATCAACAGCTTCTTTTTGAATATCAAATGCGGTCACATCCCTAGCACCATTAAGTGCGAGTTGGATTGCTAAAATACCAACACCGCAACCGATATCGAGACAGCGTTTGCCGTCCCCGATATTGGAATTAAATAGATACTTCCAAATTAAATAGCTACCTTGCGTGGGCACGAAAACACCGGAGTCCACAGAAATCTTCGGTAACGGAAGCGGATATAAGGATCGTCCAGAATTGTCTTGCCAGTATTTACCTTTAGGTAATTGGATACCCGCAGGTAGCGGCTTTTCTGTATCTTCTACAGGGTTCCTCTTCGTTCCGCAGGGCGTACCTTCGAGCGCTGCTGCCACAGCAGAAATTTCATCTGGACCAACACCACAACAACCACCAATCAGTTGCGCACCTTCTTCGCGCCAGTTTAGTGCCGTTTCGGCAAACCACTCACTGTCCATGCCCTCGTCAAACCGCCATCCAGATTCGACGAATCGCCCTAAATTAGGATAAACACCCAGTGGCAGATCTGTAAAGTCCCGCAACCACGGGAGGGTGCCAGAGACCCTGCCAATTGGCAGGCAATTGATCATTAACGCACTAACACCAATACGTTCAAAGGTTTGTGCTAATCGCCCGAAACGATCGCCTTCAGGACCACCCCAAAGCTGACCATGAATGCCGCACACACCTTTACGGCATCGACGAAACGATACCCACACGGGAATACCCAGTTCAAGAAAAACTCGTATTGCATCCTGAGTGTAGTTGTCATCTATAAGCGAAAGCGTTTCGAAAAGAACCAAATCGGGGGGTGTGTGTTTAAACACCTTTGCTAACAAGCCAATGGTGGCCAGGTGCTCCTGAGTCTCAATTTCCCCTCCAATACTAAAAGCAACCGCTGCGCGACCTTGCCGGCTAGTATTGATAATAGCTTTTCTGGGGAGTTCTATCGAAAGACGAGCTAAGTCCATCCAGTGAATAGGCTGTGCTACATGAATATCATAATCTGCTGTATACGATGGTGCGTCTAAAATAGAGTACGTATTAGTCGTAATAACTTCGGCGCCCGCATTTAAATAAAGTTGGTGAATGTTCTGGACAGTTTCGGGTGCCGCGTGCAGTGCATCAAAGCCCCAATGGGTATCGTCGCTAAGTTCAAAGTTACCGGCGCCTGCCCGTTGCAATTCTGTTGCGATAGCTCCATCTAAAATAATACAGTGATCGTTGGCAATTTTATTGCTCAGATACTGGTAAGCGTTGTTTTGTGTCATAGACTCAAAAGTATTAAATCAGTTAGATGATTTGGAAAACTCTAGGAATAAAAGATTAAGAAATTCCATAGACCTATTATCAGGATTTAAAAAATTAGAATCAATTGGTATTTGAATAATCAAGAATAGTTTACGATTTATGGTGCTCAAGCAACCTGCGTATGCTTAGGTGTATGCTTTATTGTGACAGTAAGAAATGGGTAACGCGTCTTGTAACTATATTAAGCGATAAATAGTAGTCCGTAACAGTTTAAATTATTATGAAACTTGAGTTTAGAAAAGCCGAAGAGATTGATCTACCGCTGTTGGTGCAACTATTGTCCGATGATGAACTTGGGGAAACACGGGAAGATCGCTCCAAGCCGTTGAACCCTCGGTACCTAGAAGCATTTCGCAGTATCGACAACGACTCTAACAATCAATTGACTGTTGTTGAAAGTAGAGGTCAATTGGTTGGTATGTTGCAACTGACATTCATCCAGTATTTAACACACGTAGGCGCTCGACGTTGTCTTATTGAAGGTGTTCGTATTGCACGTGATTTTCGGGGTATAGGTCTAGGTTCTACACTTATAAAGTGGGCGATTGAGCAGGCTAGAATCGAGGGATGTAGTCTGATTCAACTAACGTCGGATAAACAACGTACTGATGCGTTACGGTTTTATGAGGCATTAGGTTTTAAAGCTACCCACGAAGGATTTAAATTAAGACTGTAACAGGCTAGTTACGGCGTGAAAGTAAAATAGTTAACCCAGGTTTGTGAACAACGGCGACCCAGGCTAATCTCCGGCAAATATGCCACTCCAAATTAGCTGAAAGAAGCGGTATCCGTTAGTGGTGGCTTTATCGCTATAGAGTTTGGTCATGTCTACGCACGTGCAGGCACTTACGCCTTCCCTACGGTTACTGCAGACCTTAATATTGTTTGAATGGTGGTAGAGTAGGGCTTACAGGGCGCTGGTGTTTTATCCTTAAATGTACGCGCTATTTCTTACAGCTATATCTAGGCTGCATCTGTGTTTACAACGAATGACGTTTAATATATTCACAGTACGGATTTTTTAATGTTTGTTGCCGACCGACCAACTTATACTATTGTGGATGATTTTGTGGCTCCCGTGTGCAACGACTGTATGCTGATTATGTATCAAGACGACGATATTTTGTTGATAAATAAACCGAGTGGTTTATTTAGCTTATCGGGTAAAATCCCCTAAATTGGGATTCAGTACACTACCGCTTGGTGCACGGTCAAAAGGGCGTAACGTCCGCATTCTCGGGTTCAAGGTTACCCCATCGATTAGATTTTGGAACATCAGGTATCATGGTAGTGGGTTTGAATGCTGGATCGGTTCAAAACTTGAATCAACAGTTTCAAGACCGTACTACTCAAAAGACTTATGTAGCAATGCTGGAAGGTTGGGTTGCCGTCGATCAGGGAAGGGTTACAGCGCCTATAGCAAAAGACAAAAATCAATTTCCTCGGGTAAGGATTTGTCAGAAAACAGGTAAATCCGCTGTGAGCGATTTTGAGGTGCTAGACCGTTTGCAGCGACCTCGCCGAAGTTTGGTGAAATTTACCCCTCAGACCGGGCGAACACATCAATTACGGATTCATAGTCAAACCATAGGGCATCCGATTCTGGGTTGTGATCTGTACAACAACGCTCATAGTGAACAGATGGCCGACCGTTTGCTATTACACGCTAGTGATCTACGTTTTGCTCACCCTACTGGTGGCAAACCAATACATGGGCATTGTCCTTGCCCGTTTTAATCGACAGGTTTATTTTCGGGTGTACAGGGCAACAAAACCAGCAGTAACACAATGGCCTGATGCTGACCTTTGCCAATGTTGCTATCGAGTAACCGATCACCAATAAGTGAGCGTAAGTCGACAATCTTAGGTCGTTCATCAACGTTGATACGATCAATCAGTTGACCAGTGCATATTACAAGGCTCGTGACTTTCTAATATGTGGATGTAAATTGTCAAATTTCACGGAATACACGACGGTCAGGTTAAAGCAATACAATTATTCTTTTGGCTAAGTTGCTTTAGAGTCTTTTTGCTCGTCGATTTATGCGTAGCGTTTGATACACTAAGTGTATTCATAGCGATATTTATGTTAGGAGTTCACATACAATGAAATTTATTCATATAACCGACATTCACTTGGTTTCTCCAAATGTTTTGTTGCACGGTCTTGATCCTGCTCGTCGATTTGCTCGATGCCTCGATGATATTAAGCGTAATCACAGTGATGCCGAGTGCTGTGTAATTACTGGGGATCTTGCTGATAAAGGAGAAGAGTCCGCCTATCAATTCCTGTTTGATCAAATAACAAATTTGGGTATCCAATGTCATTTGATTCTTGGTAATCATGATCATAGAGGAAATTTTCTAAAGACTTTTGCTAAAATGGATGTCGATGAACATGGCTTTATTCAATATACCATTCGCACTTCTGCGGGTGTGTTTGTAATTATAGATACATTGGAGTCTGGAACGTCTAGCGGAATTTATTGTGAGCACCGAAGCGAATGGTTACGGGATACGCTAAAACAAAATAGCGACGAATCAGTATTTCTATTTATGCACCATCCTCCATTCGATTTAGGTTTTTCGTGTATTGACCAGATTGGTTTAACCGATCAAAGAAACTTTGCCGAGATCGTTCGCCCTTATGCAAATATTCGACATTTGTTTTTTGGTCATGCACATCGGCCGATAAGTGGTAATTGGCAAGGTATTTCGTTTTCATCTTTGCGCGGTACCAATCATCAGGTTGCACTCGATTTTAAAAGTGAAGAAATTAACTACGCCGATGAACCACCCGAATATTCAATAGTGCTTGTTTCTGATGATCAGGTGATTGTACATACGCATATGTTCCCACTTGAAATAAATGAATAGTGATGTGAGATTGGAAGTAGGCAACCTTTGAGATGAGTTCATCGCCAGTGATACTAGCGCTCGTTTGTTTGGTTACTGCTGGTCTGTTGGACCTGGTTTTCAAACTTTACTCAACTGAAAAGCGTTCCCGAGGCATGTTGGTTTTTGGGACTGGTTGTGTATGGATTGTGCTACAACTCATATATATGAATTATTATAGTCTCTCTTTTTCATGGGAGTCTTCAACTTTATTCTATGGAATCACGGCGGCGGTTCTCGTAACGGCATCAAATATTCTTTTACTTGAGTGCTTTGGCCATTTGCCAATCAGCATGGCTTCAACCATTTACCGTCTAAATACGATACCTCTGGTTATCTTAGCTTTTTTCTTTCTGGCTGAGAATCCTGGTCTCGCGGGAGGGGGCGGAATCTTGCTTGGGATAATTACAGTGGTATTGCTATATCAATCTAATCATATACCTACCAATGCATTAGCAAATTTCCGACTGTTTGTTCTGCTTATTATTACCGCGAGTTGTCTACGTGCAATGTACGGAATTTTCACTAAAATAGGCCTAAATAACGACGCTAACGCTAATACAATGATATTTTTTGCAGCTGTTGCGTGGTGCATGGGAGGACTTGGTTATGCCTATTTTAGGGAGCGGCGAGTTCGAATTAGTGTTGCTAAAATAAAATACATGTCGGTTTCAGGGGTGTTAGTTTTTGGAATTATTTGGTTGTTAACTACGGCACTTAGCCTTGGCGACGCCAGCATCATTGTGCCATTAACAAATATGGGTTTTGTGGCGGCCTTTGTTCTATCGGTTATTTTGAAGATGGAAAAACTAACGTTGAGAAAAACAGTCGCCGTTTTCAGCGCCATATTGTCGGTTTTATTACTGACAAGTGCGATATGAGTTAACGAATAATTCGAATTCATGAAGGATTCAAGACGAATTTAGTTTTGGTTAGTGACTACATGTGAGTGAATTTTTCATGCTTTTCAGTTCAGCAAGATAGCCTGAAATTATTCGGCTTTTACCAATGATAGATTCAGGAAATAAATCATGAAGTGCTCAGTATATATTGCAACAAGTGTTGATGGATATATAGCCACTATCGACGATCGTGTCGACTGGTTGAATACCGCGGGAAATCCGATCGCAGATATGGGCGATAATGCCGATATGGGTTTCAATGACTTTATAGGTTCGGTTGATTGTATGATCACGGGTCGCAAGTGTATGGAAGTAAACTCTGATATGAATATTGCTGCTGAAGATTGGCCATACAGTAATATTCGTATTGTTGTGTTGAGTCGTACCGTTAATGTAGCCCCAGAAAACCTACAAGGTAAGGTTGAGATGTATTCTGGCGAAATTCCGCGTTTGATTGAGGCGCTTGAAACAGAAGGTTTTAAACATGCGTATATTGATGGTGGTACAACCATAACCTCATTTCTGAATCTAAAGCTCATAAATGAGATGATTATCACTAAAGCGCCAATTTTGTTAGGTGACGGAATCCCGTTGTTTGGCAAAATTGATCATTATCTTAATCTAGAGAATGCGGTGTCCCAAGCGTTTCCCAATGATTTTGTTCAAACGAAATATAACGTAAATTATTCATAGAACAGATTCACGGGAATAGGCTGATATATAGCCGAGACTAAAAACGTGTTGAAGTATGCCAATTTATATTTGCCCTCAATATGTAGTCACTCGGTGTTGGCGGCATACTCCCAAGGGTTGATCCTGAGTGTTAAGTTATGGGAGTATTTATGTCAGTAGAGCAAACTATATGGTCAAATCTTCAACGTGGCTGGGCGGGTGATCGTTTAACCAATGTAGTTACTGCTGCAATGGTTGAAGATTAGCTAGCACATTGGTATCTGAATAAAAAGATGGAATCCTGTATCAAAAATCCAGAGCTGATCATAGCTCTCTTACCGACCTTATTACTGTTTTATATGTTTGCTCACAAATGGTGCAAAAAGAAGATTCCGGACTACAATAATTTTTTTAGTTTCCTTCATCCCGGGAAAGCATTCGTATACTTATCACAGTATCTTTTTAAGGGACCTGGCTTTTTATATCTATTCGCCTCTATACTCATTTCAAATCTTTTAACCTTTACGTTCGGTGAACGTATTCATCAATATTTACAGCAGTATTTTTGTTAGTGCGTTACTACTACAGTTGCCGGATATATCAACCGTTTTTCTTCAATACGGTAATGGTAATGTCTGCAATAGCCGAGAACTACGATAATAATATGACAAATAAACTGATACAAAAACATCTGCTGAAAGGTACTCATGAGTTTGAGATAGTCGACGACGCGGTAAATATTCGCATAAAGACGCCCTTAAGATTAGAAACCTTAACGGTTATGTTAATGGTCTTAAAACCGGAACCGGTCGAGAATGGCAACTACCTGGAGTTTCATAGTCGGGTAAAACCGGATGCACTCATCTCTCTACGTAAAGATAATCCGAGTGCTAAAGAGTTTACCGCGTTTGTGGAACTGTTAAAACAGCGAGCTCTGGCGGAGTACAATGCGTTCCTTGGTATAGGAAACTAGAAATACCTAATATGACCATGCAATCCTGAAAGCTAAGCAATTGTACTTAACTACTGCTTTACAGGCGTCCTGATTTTACATGAAAATTCCGCTAAACTTCGTCGGCTTATTTTCAATCATTTATGAGATTCTTTTCTTTATGCCTAAATATATTTTTGTTTACCTTGGTGGTGAGTATCCAGATAGCCCTAAAGAGGGGCAAAAACACTTTGGAAGATATCAGCAATGGCTCGGTTCTTTGGGCGATGCTGTTGTAAGTCCTGCGGTGCCTTTTAAGGGCACTCATGTTGTCCATCCAGACGGATCAGCGATGCCAGGAAGTACAACAGCAATGTCTGGGTTGAGTATTGTCCAAATGGATTCTATGGAGCAGGCTCTGGCTGCAGCGAAGAATTGTCCCTTTCTCGAAATAAATGGCACACTTGAAGTATCTGAGATGATTGAAATGCCCAGTATGACTGAGAATAGTAGCAACAAGACTTTAAATTAGTTTTATTACAAATCTTAGGATACAGTATTAATCGTGACTAACGTATTTAAGGATATAGACCCTACACGAGTAAAACGGTCGATCCATCTGTTAAAGCAAAATATGAACGAAGGTGACATTGTTCCGCTTTTAGAGATCCTGCAGCAACTCGCAGAAGACCCAACAAATGGGGAGTTATTAATACGATTTTCCGAAGTGTTTGAGGGGTTAGGGATAATGCAGGGAGCCGCATTAACCTATGCCCCGTATCTCACAATTATTTTGTCGGACGACCCATTTAATAATCCTCCCTAGCCGGGCTTGTTCAAATTTTCGTTCTAGGCTTTGAAACGTAGCGTTTATTGGTTATCTATCACGGTTGTATCAATCTTATAAAAGGTTGTTTGTTTAGTGCCACTGGAAGACGTTTACACGCTCAGCCCCTAGTTGCCGTCTCGCCGTAATAACGTCTAATTATACATTTTTACTCTGAAGGTATTTGCTCCCATGACGTCACTGTATCCGATTATTCGAGCGGTTAACTCTTTAGCGATAATGACCATCGCTATGGCGGGTATGTATGCATCAATAATGGTTCTAGAGCCGGCGACACGAGAATTTAATATTGGCAGAGGGGCGGGTGCACTACCCTATACCATGTATATGGTTGGTTTCGGCGTGGGAAATATACTGTTAGGAAAATTGGTAGATCGCTTTGGTATGATATGGCTAGCATTACTGGCGGCGATTTGTTTACCCGTAGGCTTATTTATTGCCAGTCAAGCGCAAAATATCTGGGTGTTTTGTTTTACATTGTGTGTCTTTTGTGGATTTCTTGGAGGTGCATTTGCATTTGGACCACTGGTTGCCGATATCTCCCAGTGGTTCGACCGTCGTCGCGGTCTAGCAGTAGGAATTGTCATAAGCGGCAGTTATGTTGCGGGTGCGGTTTGGCCTCCATTGTTGCAGAGTTGGTTTGACAGTGTTGGCTGGCGTCAAAGTCTTGAGGATTTATCGCTTATTTGCGCAGCTACCATGTTGCCTTTGTCACTTATCTATTTGCGCAAAATACGTGCAGTGGAAGGAAGTGTTGATAATAACGAAGAAAGTTTTTGGTCTAAACCATTGGGGCTTTCACCAATAAACCTTCAGTGCTTATTGTGCAGTGCTGGCGTGGGCTGTTGTGCTGCTATGGCAATGCCGCAAATTCATATCGTTCCTCATGCAATCGATCTAGGCTTTACTGCCAAAGACGGAGCAAACTTTTTAGCGTTGATGCTTGGCTTTGGTATCGTTAGCAGAATCAGCTCGGGGTGGATTTCTGACAAAATTGGCGGGATAAAAACGCTCATATTGGGCTCCATAATGCAGGCAACGGTTATCTTTTTTTTTATCTTCGTAGATACCCTTACAGGCTTATATTTGGTGTCTATCGCATTTGGTTTGTCTCAGGGCGGTATCGTACCCTCGTACACGATAATAATAAGGCGCTATTTCCGTTCTCGAGAAGCCGGCAGAAGAATTGGTCTCGTCTTTGTATCAACAATTGGCGGTATGGCGTTCGGTGGATGGATAGCCGGTGTTCTGTATGATGTAACCGGGTCATATACAATTTCATTTATTAATGCCATCGCGTTCAATATTCTAAATCTAGCTATTGCAGGCTTTTTATTGAGACGGAGCAGCGCCGACAACGCCGGTAAGTGATTTTTGTTCAGAAAATTGGGATATAAACGCGTTTTTAAATTTTTTATTTAGATTAAATCTACGCAACCTGCGGAGGATCCGAAACACCTTTCAGAATGTTATGAATCTGATTTGCGGCTCGCGAACCTTCGTGCAGAGCACCGGGAACGCATGATGGATTCTTGTTATTAGTGGCTTCTCCAGCGAAGAAAATTTGGTTGTTTATTGGCTGGGCGAGTTGTGATCTAAAACTATTGCCGTTTGCGTATGTTGAGGGTGTTGGGTAGGAATAACTGCCGAGCACATAAGGATGCGTAGTCCAATCTTGAACAACACTATCGATGTACTGGGTGTTGACCTCCTCACCGAACAAGGTTGTTAGTTCAGAAAGCATTGTTCTAATTATTTCTTCAGCACCTTCCAAATCGTCTTCTTTTTTATGGGCAATATCGGTTAATGTTTGTCCGTTGTTGCCCATTGGGTAGCACATCAGAATGTGGTCCTTTGATCCAGTTTTGTAATTCGTTGGCACCCAACAACTTGATGACAAACCTTCAGTTATTAGGTAACTCATTCTTTCTTCCCAAAATGGGGCAGTAAAACGCAATGCTACTTTCATGCCGCGACCCATGCCTATATTGTTGTAGGCATCAATAGTTGCTCGGGGAAGGGCGGGTGTAAATTGAATGAGTTCACTCTGTAGAACACCAATGGAGGCGGTAATGATAACTTTATGGCAAATATGTCTATTACCGCCTTTATCGTGAACGGCTACTGAATTACCACTGCTATCAATATGCTCAACCACCGTATTTAACAAGACGTGATCGGAGATTTCATTCCACCAAATTTTCTCTAGTACGTCTGAATACCCCAGTTTTGATGGCGCTAAAACCCGTATATCCTCAGAAAGAGTCCATTTCGAATCTTGTTCTGCTAGGCTTGCGGCGCCAATTCGTTTCAGGGAATCACCAAAGATTGCACCGGCAAAGCCGTTTTCATATAGGTGATAGGCTCGGTGGTCTTTATCAACGCCATATTGCTTTAAAATATCGTCTGCTAAAGATATTGAGTAATCCTTATGTTGAGCTTTATTGCCATAGTAAGAATTGTACTTCCAGAAGTTACTGACATCAGGGTCGGACAAGCATTCACTGCTAAACTCCCAACAAAACTTGCCGTTATCTATTGAGAGTAGCTGCTCTCCCTCATAGGCTTTTGTATACACGTCTTTTCCATATTTCTTTATAACGGCGCTATAGATCGGATTATTTTTTCCCAGATAATGCTCTTCTGCACCTAACTCAATGCGGGTCTCGCCCAGAGTCTCGCTGTATATACGTCCGCCTAGACGGTGACTGGCCTCTAAGATTTTTACGCGATACCCGTGGGCTAGTAATTCTATGGCCGCAGATAAACCTGCCATACCGGCGCCAATTATTACTACATCGTAGGTATTATGATTCGTGCCCTGAGCTTTTTCGTTAATAAGTAAGTTAGATACACAGGCCAAACTTGCACTAGCCGCACCTACTTTCAAGACGTCACGTCTGTCGCGGTTAATGTCGGAATCGTTTTTACTCATGTTGCGTGTATCTCGAAAATTTATGCATAATTTGTTAGTTAACGAACTAGGTTTTTCTAGCCGATAAAAAGTTAATACTAATCACTATATAGTAGCAAATATGCCAGATCTATTTTGCTCTCACGAGACAATCTCTAATGATTTTTGCGGTCCTTTTAAGTTAGAAACGAATACGCTGCTTGAGTAATAAATTTATGGCGCTTTTATAGGTTGCCCGTGTGGGGTAGACAAATAGGCATCTACCCACGATTGATGTTTATCTTTTATATCTATCGAACTAATATTGGTATGCGTAGTAATCAGTTGTTCAAGAGCGCTCAAAACGCAACGATAGTACGTTTCTTGGGTATCTTCCGCTTTAGATAACTCCGCTGTTGTTAATGTTTCTCCCAAAGCTGCTGACCAAGTAGACGCGCTAAATACCCCGTTGCGTACCAAAGTGTCGGCAAGGGCTAGTGCTTCTGCTTGCCACGCTTCATCAAAGGCTGCCTTACCATCCATTGCCAGCAATGGTTTAAGTGAACTGTCAACTGATTCATTCATTGTGTTTAATTCAGGTAGGATTCCCATAAATCTAAAAATATGTGGTGATCGGTATTATTGTCCTCGGGCCAGAGTTCAGTTGCGGTAAACATCACACTGTATAAGTGCTGATGGGTTATGATTCCCCGACTGGATAAGTCTGGGAACACGTGGGCACCGTGGTAAGCGTGGATTGTTCCTTTTCGGCCACGAGCATACTGGGGTAGGCGGGTATGACCTTCGGGTGCATTTAGTTTTGTGCTAATCGTCTGACCGAATTGGTATCTAGGCTCAGCTTCAATTGTATGGTCAAATCGATGGGCGGCCTTTTGATCAGCGTCGATAGCCTGTTCAGTTGTGATCACAGGAGGCGGTGGTTGTTCATTTACGAATTCCAGTTCTCCTGATAGTGCTTCAGACCGGCTAATTACACCGGCATCGACAAAAGTCGCCAAATCCGTTTGTGCCCATGAATCAAGATAGGGCCTTAACAGATAGTCCTCAGGCATAATGAGTTCTCGGCAGTGACGCCACCAGTCTATAGTTACACCGGGTACATCAACA
>CAJQKF010000048.1 GCA_905478855.1 uncultured Gammaproteobacteria bacterium | reverse complement strand
CGAACGAAGACATCAAGCATTAAACAAAATGACACCTGATACAATCTATTATCAATCCGCAGCCAAGATGGCTGCTTAACCTCGGAACGCGACTACAGGACTGTCCAATATTTGGGGTCCACTACTTCTTATTAGCAGAACAGTCCGTAATATTGCGAGCTATAACTATGAACAATCGACCCGACGAAATGTTGGCCGCATCACCAAAAGCAACCGTACCTGTATTAGTCATTGATGCGCATACGGTAATCGATGAAAGCTTAGATATTATGCTGTGGGCGCTGCGTCAAAATGATCCGCAAAACTTGCTACGAGTCGATCAGGCCGACGCTCTACCTGAGATACTAGGTATCATTGAAGAAAATGATAAGAAATTTAAACCCAGCTTAGAAAACTACAAACGCGCCAGACGCTTCCATCACGATTCAGAAGAAGCCTACCGCCTAGAATGTGAGCCGTTCATTCAAAATTTAGAAACCCGTCTAAAAAAACATGAATTCTTTATGGGTGCAACCCCAAGCTTACTCGATTACGCGTTGCTGCCTTTTGTTCGTCAGTTCTCAAAAGCGAATAAACCACTATTTCGAGCAAGCGCTTACACCCAGTTACAACGCTGGCTAAACCACCACATACAAAGCCGATTGTTCGCCAAAGCCATGTTTAAATACCCGTTGTGGTTGGAATGTAATGAAACAATTGTGTTCGGCGAATGAGCTAAAGTATTTATGTGTTGAAAGAAAATAGAGAAAATAGGTGTCAGAGAACTATTTCTTAGAAAATAGGTGTCGAAAATAGGTGTCAGAGAACTATTTCTTGAAACTATTTTGTTGTACGAGGCTTTTCAATTGATATCTTGCCAACAAATAAAAATGGGGTCGGACACTTTGGAATAAACAGAATCGTGTGTTTTTTCCCCCGGTTCAATATGCTGCATAATATGCGCGTAAGCCCTATCTACCTGGGTACGATCGGAAAAAGACATCTCTACGAAATATTCATGATCACGCTCGTTATCGGTATCCATCGGCGTATCTTTCTGTCTTCTGCCTATTTTACCCGCTGATTGAACCAAACCGGCAAGTTTCATTTCTTCTACAAAGGCACTATACGACAACTCAAAAATATCAATACTGAAACCTGGCTTAAGATTGAAACAGGAAAGCATGTAAAACATTCTCGGAATGTCTCTGATTAAAATTCAGTGAGGTCTATCAACAGATGTTCTATGCGCATTTCTCTTCAAAGAGAAAATAAAATTCACTGATTATCAATGTGCAAATCGCCGTCCTTGGACAGAGTGTAGGTCCCAGAGCGCAACTTAATACTGTCTTCAATAATCGACGCTATAGCGGCTATACATACCAATACACCGGAAATTGGTACGATGGAAACGGCATACTTCTTGGGCATATAGTTTGGCACAAAAATTAGCTGTCCATCCTTCCAAGCAAAATACCACATTTCCCAATATTTGCCACCCATGCTTGATACGGCTTCTATGCCATAAATGATCATCACTATACCAAGACAGAAAATAACCAATGTCCAGAATTGCTGGATAGCAAAAGCAATCTTCACCGGGAAAAATGAGTAAATCATATCCAACGCGATATGATCTTTATCCCTGACTGTTAGTGCTAGTGCGATAAAAACCAACCAGATATTACTTAACACAGTTAATAAATCTCCCCACACAGGAGGATTCTCAAAAACGTAGCGCATCACCACGTTGTAGACCGCGAAAACAACCATTAAAAAAAGAAAGCCTGCACAAAACCCAGTCAGGGTTTTTTTTACACACTTATCGATCCATGTAATAATCTTAATCATGGTACAAATACTCTGTGATGCACTTCCTTAAATTTAGGCTCACCCGTTGTTAACCGATAGTTGCTCATTTCACAAACCCGAGCGCTTTAGGCAGATACATAGTAAATTCCGGTATAACGATAAGCACGAATAAAAGCAAGAATAGTGCTGCGAGATAAGGCAACATAGCAACCGCAACTTTTTCCAGACGGACTTTTGCAATTGCGCCAGCGGTGAAAAACGCTACCCCTACGGGTGGCGTAACTGATCCGATTAGAAACCCTACAACGACAACCAGTGCGGCCTGAACATCAGGATAGCCGGCTTTCACCATCACATCGACAAGAACCGGACCGACAACAATAATGTTAGCAGCGGAATCCATGACCATTCCTAGCAAACAGATAAACAATACCAAAACTAGGATAAATAGAAACGGGCTATGGGAATAACTGAGCAACCATTGCTCCAGTTGACTGACGGCACCGAGAGATGTTAAGAGCCAGCTGAAGGGACCCGAGGCGGCAATTATGATAAATACCATTGCCGAGTTGCGAAAGGCACGCACAAAGGAGCTTTTACAATTTGTCCAAGTTATGGTCCGATAGATAAAAAGACCAACAAACAACGCAATGGTCGCTGTCAATGCGCCCGCCTCTACTACACCGGCAATTCCAAATACAACCGAGCCAACCAACACTATGGGAATTAGCAAAGCGAAAGAGGATCGGTAACCTGAGATGGCCAAAGCTTTCAAACTAAAAGGCTCTTCACTTCGCTCAAAGTTATTTCGCTTAGCGATAATGTAATTAATGATCATTAGCAATAGGCCAATCATTAAACCAGGAATAATACCGCCCGCGAAAAGGGCCCCAACCGATATGCCGCCTGCATTGGCAAGAACAATCATCATAATGGACGGAGGGATAATGCCGCCTATCGTAGAACTAACAGCGGTGATTGCCGCAGCAAAAGCAGGTGGATAACCGGCTTTTTTCATAGAAGGAATCATCAACGACCCAACCGTTGCGGTATCGGCCACGACTGAACCGTTCATACCGGCGAAAAACATCGAGACGAGAACATTCGCTTGAGCCATGCTGCCGCGCATTCGACCGATAATGCGTTGACTCAATTCTACCAATCGGTCCGTAATGGTAGCACTGGTCATTAGTTCTCCCGTCAGCATGAAGAACGGGATAGCGGTTAAGGGTACGGCGTCGATGGCGCTAAACATCTGACTTGGAATCAAAATCAGCGGGGCTGCGTCGGTAACTAAAATATAGACGACGGGAATGAGGATTAATGTAAATCCAACCGGTGCCCCCAAAATAATGAGTAGAACAAGGACGACCAGAAGTAAAATACTTTCCATTGCGAGCTAGACCTAGGGTGTTTGGCATCCTTGCTCTAGGCTAAGGGTGCATCAACTTGCTAATTTTCGGGAGACAGAAAAGAAAATGGCGCGAGTAACACCGCGCCATCTTCCGTGGAGTCTACTTATAAATGCGTATTATAAGGCTCCCGCGTCTTTTAACGCAGCAATAAAATTTGTCAGCCCTTGTTCTTGTAATACGCGTTCTGCGGTTACTGGATCAAATGAACCTTTAGCGTTTAGCCAAGCATCAATGGCGCCCGCTCTCCACAGTTTCATTTCCTCATCATTCGGAACATACCATTCAGTAATCTCGGCCTTGATCGCATCTTCACCAGCATTCACCCAATCACGATCTAGTGTTTGCACATGCTTTCCAAATGCGTCTGCAGCCGTGTGCAGCCAGCCTCTTTCTTGGTCAGAAAGCGCATCATACTGACGTTTGTCTATAGATAGCTGATTACCCGACCAAGAGCCACCGATTTCTGTGAAATACTTAGCAACTTCATGCAGTTTTGCAACGTGTTGCCAAGGTGTAGCAACATACTGCCCCGAAACCACACCGGTTTGCAGACCTTGATAGAGTTGTGCCCAGTCATATGGTACTGGAACTGCGCCCCAATTTTTAATGAGCGTATATTCAATCGGGCTCTTCGTAACACGCCATTTGATACCTTCCATATCTGCTGGAACATGTACCGGTCCGTGAGCATTTCCTAATTGGCGAAAACCACCACTAGAATATACCGTTAAGCAAACATGGCCAGCTTCTTCAGCCGCAATATCACATTGCTTCTTTGCCAACCACTCACTGGAGATCCGGTCTGCATCTTCGATACTCTTAAAGATATAAGGCAAGTCAAAAACTGACAACGCTGTTCCAAAGTTACCGAAATTTGCCGTAGAGCTGGTCCAAAGAGCAATCAGACCCTGATTTGCCTGTTCACCACAAGATTGTTCGCTACATAGAGATTTACGATAGTGCGGCTCAATCTTCATTTCGCCACCTGACACCTCTTCTAGAGTAGGAATCAAAGCCTGATCAATAGCATCACCAATAGGCATGCCTAAAAAACCAACTGTTCCCAGTTTTAACACTGTTTCTGCGCTTGCGGTCGGTGCAAAGCAAATAGTGGCTAAACTTAGCGCCACTGCCTTTAATGTAGAATTTTTTTCACAAATGGTTCCTCTCAATTAGCTATGGATGAATGATAGATTCAGTATGCGTATAATATTTTCACATTGCCTATCTTAATAAAAGTGACAGTTGATACGAATGCAGAGGACAGATTTTTATAATAAAGTGTCACAATAAAAGCCACCGATACTCCGTACACTTTATCTGAATGACATCCTATTTTGAGAACTACCCATGGACTCTACAACGCCTCATTTTGTATTACCGGAAAAGTCGCGGCTAGGATTACGCGATCAGATTTTCGAAATGGTAAGCTCCGCCATCACATCGCAAACCCTATCTCCGGACAAACGTTTGCCATCCTGTCGCGAATTAGCCGAGCAGCTCGGGGTATCAAGAAATACTGTATTTTCTGCCTACAACCAACTAATTGACCTTGGCTTGTTGGTAGCGCGAGACCGCTCTGGTTATTATGTTAACCCTATCGCGCTATCTTTAACAGAAACACCAGAATGGCAAAGTCTTGATATTTGTCGCGTTGAAACACCATCACCGGTAACATTCGATTCATTAGGGCTAGCACCCGTTGATAACCCCCTGGATTGGACTAATTACCCCTATCCTTTTATATATAACCAGATCGACCCCGATCTTTTTCCGGTTGATAGTTGGAGAGAATGCACACGTCTAGCGTTAGGTAGAGCTAAGATGTCTGCCTGGCGAGATGATGCAGTAGAAAGCGACAGTCCTCAGTTGTCCCAACAACTCCGTCAACGCTTACTCAGCTCCCGAGGAATCTACGCCAACGAAGATGAAGTACTCATAACGCTGGGTGCACAAAATGCTTTATTTATAATTGGTGCAACTTTCGCTCACAAGAATAAACCCATCGCCATTGAAGACCCGGGATTCCCATATGGTCGCAACGCATTTCAACTTACGGGCAATCAGCTCGCCGGTGTACCTGTGGACGATGAAGGCATAGTCGTTTCAGCCATTCCCGATTGTCAGCTAGTTTTTACCACGCCAAGTCATCAATTTCCTACCATGGTGACTATGTCCCAACGTCGTCGTGAAGAGCTACTTGATGCTGCGGTAAAACATGATTTTCTGATTATTGAAGATGACTATGAATCAGAAATGAACTACTTCAATGCGCGATCAAAATCTCTCCGGTCACAAGATAAAAACAATCGAGTGATCTATATTGGCAGTTTATCTAAAACTATTTCCCCGGGAATACGATTAGGTTTTATCGTTGCCCATCCCGAAATCATCAAACAAACCAGAATTGTCAGGGGAGTTATGATGAGACACCCGCCAACCATTGTTCAGGAAGTCGTCGCCTTGTTCTTCCAATTGGGTCACTATGATTCTCACTTACGCAACATTGAGCGCCGATACAAACAACGATGGCATGTAATGAATGATGCAATCACAAAGCATCTAACAACGCTCGAAAAAACACAGACTAAAGGCGGCACATCATTTTGGCTTACTGGCCCCGAAGGGTTCGATGCAACCGAATTAGGAGAACGCCTGCGTCACCGTGGAGTGCTGATTGATATTGGCGAAAGTTTTTGTTTAAACAAAGACAAACGCAGTTTTAGACTCGGATTTGCATTTGTTCCTATAAAAAAACTAGAGGAAGGAATTCAACTAATTGCAGAAGAAGTAAAACTGATGCTTAATTAGTCCAAACTGCTCGATAAATTCGATTCTGTCCTCGCGAAATATCTAATCTGTCTCTCGACGGCAATATCATTTATTTGCGTTAATCTATAAAACGAATAATTTACTTTACCTTCATGATTAATTTACAGACATTCCACTTAAATGTTCCAGAAGAAACTTTGGATACCATTCATAAAAAAGTATCAGTATTTCCGTGGCACGAAATGCCAGATGACGGTGGGTGGGAGTACGGTACAAACCTTGATTATATGAAAGAATTCTGTAACTACTGGGTGACCGAATTCGATTGGCGTAAACAAGAAAAGGACATTAACAAGTTTTCCCATTTCAAAACTCCGATAGATGGAATTGATATTCATTTCATTCATGAGAAAGGCAGCGGAACTAATCCCCGCCCACTCATAATTAGTCATGGTTGGCCAGGATCGATTGTTGAATTTCTGGAATTTATTGATGTGCTTGCGCACCCAGAAAACCACGGTGGATCAATAGAGGATGCATTTGACGTAGTTGCCCCCTCACTACCTGGGTTCGGTTTTTCGGGCCGGCCTCCACGGCCCTATGGCCCAAGGAAAATGGCGTCCATTTTTAACAGTTTGATGACCGACGTGCTGGGATATAAGACTTATATGGCACAGGGAGGAGATTGGGGCGGTGCCATTTCAAGCTGGCTAGGATATGACCACTCTGCCTCATGCACCGCCATTCACATAAATATTCTCACTATGCGACACAAGGATGAACCACAAGGAGCAGAGGAGGTTAACTGGGCTAAACAGTTTAAAGAAGACCAAATCATGCAGAATGGTTACCGTACCCAACAGGCAACCAAGCCACAAACTTTGAGTTATGGAATGATGGATAGCCCCGTAGGTGTCGCTGCATGGATACTGGAAAAGATGCACGGCTGGTCGGATATTGAAGGCGATGATGTGGAAAGCGTCTACACAAAAGATCAGCTGCTAACAAACATCATGGTCTACATTGTTACTAGAACATTCAATACGGCTTCGTGGATTTATTACGGTCGCCGTGAGGAAGGCGGAAGAGTTTTATCACCCGAAGGAAAGAGAGTCGAAGTACCAACTGGCTGTGCCCTATTTCCTGCCGAACTATTAGCGTGGCCTCCACGGAGCTATGCCGAACGGATTTATAACATTACGCAGTGGACAGAGATGCCACGTGGTGGACACTTTGCGGCAATGGAACAACCAGACTTACTTGTTGCCGATATTCGAAAATTCGCCCGCAGTCTCGATTAAGAGGAATAGGTACCAGTAGGTACCAGAGACCTAATTTTTTACTAAAATGGGACAAAGAGCAGACTTCCCCAACAATTCAATTTAGTTTAGGTCGCCCAGCATTGCCCAGTCGGGTTTGACGCTGGGTTTCTTGCTCTATCCGGTCTTTAAATTTCGAACTGCCAAGAACCAGCTCATGTCGCAGAGATTTACGAATGTCTTGGACTAAGTCATTTCCAAGTTGGTCTCGAAATAGCTCTCTGTAAATACGTTGTCGTTCCCTGTGGCTTTTACCAGCCGCCAAGTATACGGAATGTGGATGAACTAGATCGTTAGTCTGGCCAAATGCGTTTACCTTAAAGCTCGACCATCGATAATCAGCAGGGTGTCTCGCCATCCCTGCCCTGACCGGATTTAGTTCAATATAGCGCATACAAGATAGCAAATACGTTTGTGAATCGACCAAACATGATCTGTAACGCCCCTCCCACAAGGTGCCCGTTCGCCTGTATTTCTTATTGATAAAATAAACATAGCGTCTGCCAAGAGCTTGCATCATTTGTGAAATGCTATTGACTTCAATAGGCGAAACTAGTAAATGAACATGATTGGTCATCAGAACATACCCGTGAATTTGGCACTGATACTTCTCCGCAGATACTTTTAGATCATCGAGATATTGCCAGTAATCTGACTCATTGAAAAAACAAGGCAAACGATTATTACCGCGCTGAATAATATGTTGGGGTATTCCAGGTAATTTGAATCTAGGCTTTCTTGGCACGCCGGACCTCCTTGTCTGCATGTTTTCTAAGAACTCGTTATTTTAGATTATACAATCAATTAGAAACAATGGCTCTCTGACACCCTTTGTTCTAAACTGAGCGTTCTACCCGAATCACAGGATATAACCAATGACTAATCATGAACCATTTCCAGAAAAAGAATTAGCTGAACGGCTAGAGGCGGTTCGGGCACAAATGCGTGAGCATCAACTCGATGGCTTAATCGTAACCATACCGGAAAACATATATTATTTAACCGGCCTCGATCACTGGGGCTTCTTCGCCTGTCATGTTTTAATTGTACCTCTAAGCGGAGAACTTGTTATCGCCGCTCGCGCAATGGAAGGGCCAACCGTATCTAATCAGGTAAGAAATGCCCGTTTCCTGGGGCATTCAGATACCGAGGATGCTGGCGAGTTCTTTGCTTCAGTAGTTAAGAGCGAAGGTCTTGGAGGGGCACGATTAGGGCTCGAAAAGAAAAGTTTATTTCTTACCGCATATATCGCAGAGAAACTAACAGAAAATTTGCCCGGTGTTAAATGGTCAGAAACCTCGGCACTCATTCACGGATTACGGCTAATTCAATCACCTTTAGAACAAAGCTACACCCGTCGTGCAGCAGAAGCGGCTGATCTAGGAACACTGGCTTCAATTGAGGCACTACACGCTGGTGCCAGCGACTATGAAGTAGCTGCCGAGTGTCACCGAGCGATGATATTAGCCGGCAGCGAATATCCCGGATTCGGGCCCTTTATTCGCTCCACTCACCGCAGACCGGGTGACGAGCACACGACTTGGCGCGGAGACGTTTTTAAGAACGGTGACCCGGTTTTACTTGAGATCGGTGCAGCATATCGAAAATACCAGGCGCCAATGGGCCGATTAGTTTATGTGGGAGACGCGCCCGCCATGGCGGAAGAAGCGGCCGATTTATCCATTCGGGGAATGCGAGCTATTGCCAATGCAATTCAACCAGGTATCACCGTGGGCGAAGTGTATGATGCGTGGCATGGTGTTGCTGAAGATGCCGGACTCAACGATTACCACCGGCACCATTGTGGATATTTGGTGGGTATTGGATTTCCTCCTAGTTGGACAGGTGGCAGTGCTGTCACTGGCATTCGCCGTGGTGGTGATATGATTCTCCACAGCGGGATGGCTTTCCACCTGCACTCTTGGTTCACAGAAACAGGAAGAGGAGATTACTTTATTTCAAACACGGCACTATTAACTGAATCAGGTTGTGAAATTTTAACAACCCAGACTCCCGAGACGTTACAAGTTTGTTAAGTCACCGCAAGGACTGTGGCATACGCGATCGAAAAGACCTCTCTCTATCTAAGCAGGGGTAAAGTCGTAATTGGATTCGTCAACAGGCACTCGAAAATAGCTTCGAAAATAATCGTATCACCTGAGGTCGCCAACTCATTCAGGTGTGCCGTTAGATTGGCAGTGCCTTTTGCGATACCAACATGAACATCCAACGTCATATTCTGTTATAGCGCCAGTGATTCAATATCTTGAGGGTTATAAGCACTCCCTGAACAACCCTTAGCTGATCGTCACGGTGAGCAATAGGCAACGCAAAAAAACAGCTATCACTTAGTCGCCGACATGATGATGTACGGTGCCGTCAAAACCTTGCACTGTTTGGTTAATCACATCAAACATTAGACCCACAATATGACGAGCACCCTCTGCATCCAGCGCCTCAGTTAAGGCAGTGCACCCAGATAAGTCAGCAAAGAAATTACGACATTGCGACGGTCGACTTTTTCACCTGGGCTAACCGTGTGGCTATCGCTGAAGCCTTTACTGTAGTGTTTGAAATTACGGAAGTTATACTCGCCCCACAACCACTGCAAAATTTTCTATCGTCTGTATTATCGTCACCTTATTTCTGACATTTCATACCGGATGCTCACACACAGAATCTCTGTATTATAAAATCTTCCTATGCTGTTTTTATCGATTGATTGAAACTACCACCCGATATCTAATTGACCAACCTTTTCAATGGTGAAAAGCTACCGCTTAATGACATGCCAGAGTGTTGAGCTTTGACATTCTAGGAACAATATCACTACTCTCATGCAATTCAGCATGGGACTAATTCGTGCTTCAAAGGGATGCGCGAGAAGAACTAATTGCATAAACAAATTGCCATTAAATATTTATTTTCTCTGTATATACCCTATGTCTGATGTCACGGTACAATCCTTAGCAGACCTGGGAGAGGAATGTAGCAATTGATTTTAAATCAGCCGTATAAGCCGAAACTGAGTTAGAGCGTAACAGTCGCAAAGTGTTGTTATTTTTAATAAAACCATCGGTAAGAGGCTTACCCACTATGATTATCTGCGTAAATTCTTGTTGGAACGAACCTTCAGGCAAAACAGAAACTCATGACAACATAACTCTTGTCTTCAACCAGTATCACAAAGATGCTTCTTTGGTTATCGACATCAAAGACACCCGCAGTCCACTAAGTGCTCAATTCCCACCCGAAGCACGCATCTGGGTTCATCTAGAACCTATCAAATTTACTTCTTACTTTTGTGACTTTGAAAAGTACTATGCAGGTGGGATTCTATCCTGGCACAAACCGTTGCGAGTACTGCCGCAATTCCGAGACTATCGTCAGGGAGGAAAAGGGTTTAGTGGAAAATTCGATGAATACGCGACCAAGAAATTTGGAATCGGCGGGCTCATCAGCCATAAAAAGACTCGGGAATGGAAGGTTATGAGCTACGTCACTCAATACTGAGGCAACAGGCAAAAATTGGCATACCCTCTTTAATACATAACTATCAGAAGAGCTGGAATGATGTTAAGCACGACTATCCCCGCCCACACACTAAGGAAGGACTGGGTTATATGTTCTATCTGGCTGTTGAAAATTGCAGGGAATCCAATTATTTCACAGAAAAGTTGATTCGAAGCTTTGCCGCTATGTGTGTTCCGATATATTTCGGTGATCCTTCTATTACCGATGAATTCGACCCAGACGGTATTATATTAATCAACGAAAGTAATTGGCTTGAAGTTATTAACAATCTCACGCCCGCCGACTATTATGATCGATTAGATGCTGTACGTCGAAACTACTTTCTTTCGGAAAAATACTGGGGAAAGACTGCGCGAATTTCTCGAATAGCTGGGAATCTTCGTCACACGAATCAAACAAAAAATGGACTCGTTATAAGCAGTAAATGTCCACTAATTTGCACCATAAAAGCAACCCTCATTCAGGTGGGCAATAATCAATATCACATTATCGACAAAGAAAATAATACATTGACCGAAATGAACGACACCGCAGCACTAGTTTTTAGTTTAATAGACGGAAATAATACTGCGTGCTCTATTGCAACACAAATATGTGCCAGTATTGAGAACTCAGATCAAGATGAAATTCGTGATGATGTTGCCAATATCATCAGCCATCTGATAAGGGAAGGCATCATCCGATACCATTTTAGTCAGCTAGATATAGCCTCTTTAACAGCAAAGGCAGGATATGGGGTAACACTAAACCAAGTAGGGGATCAGTATGAGTTAGAAAATGTATCGGGCCGCGTGCAGATCAATCCATCCACAGCCTTAATTGTCAGTTTATGCGACGGGAAGAAGACACTTCGCGAACTTCTTCAAACTATCAGCACACAAGTTCAACAGCCTGTGAAGGCTATTGAGAAAGATGCCATTTGCACAATTTTCAGACTAGTCGATAAAGGGTATTTAAATACTGAGCGTCTCACCGAGACACCAGTTATTCAATCACCCAGACACATCAATCAAGAATCTAGCAAACCAAGAATACTTTTTCTGCTAACCCGCTATCCGCAACTCTCAGAAACCTATATAAAAAACGAAATCGAAGCGCTCAAGCACGATTACGAAATAAAAGTTATTTCTTTCGAAAGCTCTAATCTACGATTTAAAAATCAATACCCTTATGAAATTATAAAAGTAAAGGGTAATACGATGAGCGACGAAATAGTCGATGAAGATGGCAAATTACGACATGCTATAGAAGCTTTTCGACCAGATATATTGCATACCCATTACCTCAACAACGCTAGACTTGTCTCAACATTATCTCGATTATGTAATGTCCCATTTACATTACGAGCTCATTCTTACGATGTGCTGCATTCCTCCTGGCGGGTGCACGGTACAAGTGGCGAATATCAACCGTCCCGAGTCGCCAGAAATGCAGTAGACGCGATCAATGGCGATAACTGTCTAGGTATACGTACATTCCCCTATACTGTTGACGCATTAAAACTAGCAGGTGTGAAAAGTAAAAAAATAAGAGCCTGTTATCCCGTAGTAGATTTTGCACGTTTTGATAATCGGGACGAAAATGAGAAAGGACTACTTAACGTCGAACCTTGCTTACCCAAAAAGGCCGTTACGGACTTCATTGATCTTGCTTTGTTAGCACCGAGTTATCGCTATAGCCTCTACGGTATGGGGCATCAAATTAAAAAGGTTACACAATACAACGCCGATAGAAATTTTCCTGTCAGGATTTTTGATCCACTGGAACCTGAGGAGATGCCAGGTGTGTACAAGTCTCACAATTGGCTCATTTATACAGCTAATTTTAAGTCAGGCAACATGGGCTGGCCTTTAGCCGTTTTTGAGGCTCAAGCCGCAGGTATGGGGATATGTATTGCCAATATTCATCCTGCTACTGCAGACCAACTAGGCGGTGCCGGATATATTTATAACGCAATAGAAGAAATCCCCAAGATCATCGCCGAGCCATACCCTGACGACATGCGCGAGCGTGGTTTTACCAATGCTCGTTTAGCCGATATACAACGCCATAAATACGTACTTACAGAACTATGGGATCAGGTAATAGCATAGACTATTTTAATTCGGGAAAAATGAGCCAAACAAATAAACCTGTATCTGATTTCTGGGCTATTACTGCTTTCTTCAACCCATATCGAAATGTTCTTATGAAGGAGCGATTTCATTTGTATTGTCGTGCAATTCAAATGCAGGGAGCGAAGCAACTTGTAGTTGAATTAGTTTTTGAGGGAGCACTACCAGAGTTAAGTTCCTCTGATGCAGATCGACATATTGTCCTATACGGGACCGAAATGCACTTAATGTGGCAAAAAGAAGCATTGCTAAATATTGCACTTGATAGCCTGCCAGAAAGTTGCCGATATGTTGCATGGCTCGATGGCGATATCTTTTTTGAAAATGACCAGTGGGTCAAAGAGTGTAAACGAGAACTTGACGATATATCCGTGTTGCAACCGTTTAGCGAAGTTAGATACTTGACCCCAGAGTGGGGTTGCAAATTCGGAAGCACGCAGGGTATGAGCCAAAATACTACCGAAAAAGTTGATAGTTTCGCCGCAGGGTTTGTTAAGTACGGCCGAGAATATATGCAACCATATGGTTTTACAGGTTGTGCATGGGCCGCAACCAAAAAATTCTTGCAACAGTGTCGGTTTTTCCCATACGCAATTTTAGGCGACGGAGACAGTTTACACGCCTACGGTTTTACCGGCATGGAAAGTTTTCTGAAACGGGTGGGTAACGACTTCCCAAAAGCCTTGATCAATAGATATCTCGACTGGGCAAATCACGCAAAAGCACTTTGTAATGGCCGTATCGGCCTAGTACAAGGCGCTATCTACCATATCAATCATGGGTCGCTTAAAAAAAGAGCATATCGAAAAAGACGCGCCATACTTAAGAATAACCACTACGACCCTACACGAGACATAACGACTGCGGCTAACGGAGTCTTGTGTTGGAATACAGAGAAGTCGAAGCTAAAAAATGAAGTAAAACAATATTTTATATCACGCATCGAGGATAATCATATAATGGAGGATGAACAAAAGCGTATTTTGATCACCGGAATGTCGGGAGTTGTTGGCGGTATTGTCGGTAGTGCTATACAAGATGAATATCCACTTCGTGCGCTAACTCGACGCCAAATAATTGGCCTAGATAGTGTGACTGCGGACCTTCGTGATAGCGAGTCAATAGAAGGTTGTATGAATGGAATTGATACGGTGCTGCATTTTGCTTCTTACAATGGAAACGACATGTCACGACAAATTGATATCAACTATCGCGGCACCTGGAATCTATTTGAGGAAGCAATTGAACGAGGTGTGCGGCGTTTTGTGTATATTAGCTCTGGGGCTGTTCAACAAGCCTACGAAACTGAAGGTGATATTCTTGAAATGATTACTTCGCCCGATGCACCATTACCTGATTCCATACCAATAATTAGCCACCAAGATGAAATTCGTCCCACCCGTGCATTTGGTGCTATGAAGGCAGCAGTTGAAGCACTCGCACGCATGTATGCAGAGACAACCCCACTATCGGTCATATGTCTTCGTCTCGGCCGTGTGCGACCTGATGACCAAGCAATGAATGGCCGCGAGGCGGCAGTTTACTTGAGCCATCGAGACTTAATTGAACTAGTTCGTAAAAGCATTGAAGCGCCAGCTTCGATTAAATTTGGGATTTACTATGGAGTTTCAGACAATCGAACTCGCTTTAGAGATCTCGAGGCCGCACGTCGTGATCTTGGGTTTGTGCCTCGAGACGGGATTAATAAATTAAAATGAACTTGCTATTTATCATTCTAGATAGTGCCGACTGCGAACTTATTGATCAACTCTGTAAGCGTGGTGATCTGCCATTTTTAGCAGAATTTATTTCACAAGGCTGTACTACCAAGATAACGTACGATCCCAGTTTTTTTAATGTTAGCTCCTGCTTTAACCTTAATACGGGGATGGATGTTCAGCAACACGAACAATATTCCTATAGCTTGTATGATCGTGAAACAGGAAAGCTGACTAAACTAAACCCTGAGACAATCGCGAAAGATACTATATTCCACGCATTGGATGAAAAAGGTACACTTCAACTGCTAATTGATATTCCTCGTTTACCCCACCTATTTCTTAAGAATGGACGACAAGTGGTGGACTGGTATCCCCATGACCGAGTAACAACGAAGCTCACTACTACTCCTATGGAACTTGAGGAATATATTCGGAATACATATGGCGAAGATCCATTTTCCGGAAAGTGTGACGACTTTATTGTTCATAGCGCCGAACACGGTGATGTATTTACTAATCACTTACTAGACCGAATTGATAATAAAACTTTTCTAGTTTTAGAGGAACTAGATAAAGCAGACTACGAAGTTGCAGCCATTTCTTACGGTGATACGCACTGCGCTGGTCATCGTTGCTGGCATTTTCACGATCCTAAACATCAATCTTATTCTCCCAACCTCAAAGACACCAGGGATAACCCATTAACTAAGGCGTATCGAAAAATCGACCAATCAATTTCTAAGATTTGTAAACATTGGAACGGAAGTATCGCAATACTCGCGAATACAGGAATGCAAGCAAACCATAGTAATAACCAACTTCTAAAAATAGCGCTACAACGGTTTAACCAAAAAGTACCGCACGGTCGCAACCGGAGTCTTAAGAACAGCATTCACTCAACATCCCAAGAAAAACAACTACAACAGAGCTTTGCCTTACCCGTATCTGATACAGTTTTTGCCGTGCGAGCAAATGTAGTCGGACGAGACCTGAACGGAGTTATATCACCTGGCAAAGAGCTAGAATCTTATTTATTAGAATTGATACAGGAATTACTAGCATTACGTTCTATGAATGGACTCGAACCGATATTCCTTTCATATAAACTTTGGACTGACATAAATAAACTCGATATTAACCATAATTTGCCAGATGTAACCTTTACGTGGAACTGTAAAACCGCAGTCCATGCAGCTGGTTCCACATATTTGGGCCTTATTTATAAACCGGTCAAACCCAAAAGAACGGGCACTCATACTTCTAACGGACGTTGCTGGACTAACAAGCCCTCTATTCTGCCGGAGTCCATTGCAGACCATGAACTACTGCAACAGCTTATTCGTAATTCAAAATAGACGTTAGGCAATCATTAATGAACTCACATGGAGACTCAAATCGGATCTACATCCATATTGGAATGGATAAAACAGGTACCACCTATATCCAGCAAACACTTAAGATGAACCCTACCTTTCTGGATCGACTAGGATTTTCATACCTAGATTTTGACAAGCATAGGATGGACATATTCGCTTTAGGAAGCGGAGCCATCAGACGCAATGATACTACAGGCTGGGAATGGGTAAAAAAACAGTTCGAAAACACAGATAATATTCCAATCGTAAGTTTCGAAGGTCTCTATCACCTCGATAAATCGGATTGGAACATAGTGCAAGAAATTTTGCTTCCTCGGAAAATCCACTTCATATTCTACCTGCGTAATCATGCCGATATGTTAGCATCCGGTATCGCACAACGAGTTAAACAGGGAAACGTAAAAGCTGATTATTTAAATTTTGAAACTAATGATTTTGCATCACTCGACAGTCCCAATTATCTAGGGATTGCTAACAGGCTCAGCGATTTCCCTCGGGAATCAATCCATCTCCGTCTTTATGAAAAGAGCTCGTTATATCGCGATAATATCCTTGCAGATTTTTTAAAAATCATGGATGTAGAACTGAACTTCGAAAGCGAGCCGAAGCTGGAACTCCCGTCGCAAAACCCAAACCCTACTCTAGATATAGAATCCGTAATAATTTTATGCGAGCTTAGACGAGCGGGCATTAGTGACAAGAGTTATTTCACCATTAGGGATTATCTCCTGAAAAATGGTCGAGATGATGGGTCCACTTTCATTCCTCAAGAGGCGCTAGATACGATCCAGACAAGGAGCTTAAAAGCAAACCGGCTGTTAGCAAACCAATGGTTTAATCGAGATGACTTGTTTTTAGATCAACCCAAGTATCGATGGAGACCGCTTAACCTAGCGCTGATAGCCAAATATTATCAGGAAATAGAAAAATATATTGCTTTACCATAATTTTTCGATCAAACATGACTTAAAACACAGCTCGTTCATCGCTAAACGCCAGATCTGCACCCCCAAAGCTCGTTTATCGGACTGTAGAACCTGAAGCCTTAACTCTGCACTACTCAATAACGCCACCTATAACGACTAAGGTTATCACAGCTAGATAAAAAGGTAGCCGCGTAGTGTTCAGACTATATTTTCTAAATAAGTGACATTGCTAATCTCGGGCAGAAGACTTCTTCCTCCTTCGGAAAAATAACCAGCATAGTAAAACCGGAATCAACCATATCAAAAACCCCAGAATGATAAGCAGTAGCAGTAAAACCGAAATCGGGCTGTAGGCAACACTAGCCAATGCCCCGGGCGATATGCTGGTCTCCATAGAAAAAATATCCATAACGAACCATGTAATTAAAGCGCCCCACCCCACTGCAAAACCCAATACAATTCTCTTCACAAATGAGTACTCATGATGAAATCTATTTTCTATATTATAAGCGGCACAGTAGACGTATGTTTCGCGTCATTTAGAATAACCGATGCTTACTTTCAGGAGATTAATCTTGCCATGGGCCAACTGAAACTATCACTCGTATGTCGGTCGGCTTCCCACTATTACAGGGATTATTCATTTGCGGACAATTTGAAATAATTGCCAGCGCTCTCATTTTCGCCTGCAAGCTAACATAATCACCGGGGCTTGAAGCTCCGGAAGCAAACACATTATCAGCCATTTGATTTTTATCTACAGGTACATCGCAAAAGAAATTAATATTGGGAACGATGTCCTTTCGACCTAATCCATACTCATTTAATGCGGAAAGAAAATTTTCTCTGCACCCAGGAATATTATGAACGCCATACAACATTTCATTGCTCGGTGCACTGCAACATCCGGCAATCGTATCGTGACCACTGCAGCTGTCATGGGTTATTGTAAAAATCGGTCGCGCGATATCGGAATATAAGTGATGGCCTGTAGAAAGTTTCAGCGTTTCTATGGCCTTCAATGTGTTTGGAGCGTGGTACCTTTCTTCAGGGTTATCCCCATTGTAACAAAGGAAATCCACACCTTGCTGACCTTCCAAATCGATTATGGTCAGAAAATTTCCATGCTCAATAAGCGCAGACCAAGGCTCACCGGCTGGGACAATTTCGTCAAGAATAGTAGGTTGCGTCATAATGTTCTCCTCGATTTACCAGTCATTGTTAATCCCTAGCAAAGTAGGTACTAACAAATTGTGTTTATGTTAAAAGCTACTTAGACCCGATCAATTCAAATCAGATATAACACTAAGCATAATTCAACAATCCAAGAAACGCATGAGTTTCACTACATCGATGCGTATTTGCGTCGAATGACGAATAATAAAAACCCTGACAATATAATCATGAAAACTGGAATAATCCATTTCAGTAACTCAATTTTTTTATGCAGATTCCACATATAATCGTTTGTAACGAGGTGCACCATCAAACCCATTGTATTGCGGCTTTGTACTAAATATTTTCTTCAGATTTGCGCGACGACCAGCGGGATACTTGGAATAAATGTCATCAATTAGCGATGATTTTTCGCCTATTTCCTTAACACTGTGCGGAGCCATTACTTCCATATCAGCATCCACTAGCCACGTTTTTCCATCAACCAGAAATTCAGCGATATGATGGCCGTCTAAACTAACATACTGTCCCCTTAAGCCTAATGCTCTGTAGATTTCCAGTGCTGTAACGCTAGCATCGCCACAAGCCGCTACCGCGCTGTGTCTAAGCAACTCATCTGCAGTAGACATCTCGTTGAATGAATTGAGCGGATCATATAACTCCAAACCCGCAAAAAATGGATTAGAAAGCCAATTATGATGCGGGTACATCCTGTGCACATATCTCCAACTGGTAAAATCGAATACGGCTGTTATAACTTTTTTCTCCGTACCTAGCTCGTAATTTAACTTAATATACGAAACTGCATCAGATACGGACCTGACACTTTCATAAAGTTCCAGTGAGAATTTATCCAACTCTGGATCACGACTGCTAGGGTAGCCTTCTGGGACAGCAAAGAGCGCCACGCCATCATGAAAGTCATTAAATTGATTTTCAAAAGATGCTCTATGGAAATGACCGTAAAATACCCAAAAGAACAATAAAATACTGCTGAATAGAGTCAACCAAGCACTTCGCCTTTTAGCTTTAAGCATAAATCAGCTTCCTACGCCCTAACAAGTTGAGCCATTTTCCATTCCCAAGGGGTTTCTGAGAGAAATTCCGTCACCCATGTTCTAACACACGAAAAATTCTCATTACGAGAAGTTATGCAGATATACAAAATACACCAATTAGTTTCCGATTGAATTTAGCATCATCCCTATTGTAATCCTTACAAATAAACAATGTGTTATTTATTGATAATCTAACTAAAACTTTGGTAGGGTAGGTAGAACCGAAACCAACACCTCGTATATGACCACCTCTAAAGAATTGAACTCACTGCGCGAACTAGCATCCATGCTTGTTGCAGTCAGCTATTTGATTACAGTTTTGGGTGGGTTTATAGCTGGGCACGCTTTTGCTTCCAGCGATATTGATACTGATACTCATTGCAAAATGGTTGCAGATACTCACCAGAGCAAAGGTTGCGGAGCCGCAAATAATAAAGAATTCACTAATCATCACGATAATTGCGGCGATATGTTTTGTGATTACTTTTGTGCGATGGCCTGCGGACTAGCCTTGCCCAACGCGCTCGAAAAATTTCCAAACGTCTTGCACACTAACAAGTTCACTGCACTACAAGACTCCTCGACACAAACTTCTCCAGGTTTTCCAGACCGACCTCCTCGCGCCTAAACACCGAGCGAACGTATTCGCTGGTTTAAAGGAGAGTACTTCGTTAGTTTTCTGCTGACGAAAACTGAATTTACATCTATCCAAAAGAGATTATTATGACCCCATTGCACACGTTTCGACGTGGACTATTGCTTGTATCGATGGCATTTGCAACGATGTTGTCTGGCCCATTATTTGCTCAAGCACTTTCCCCTGAAGAGCACACAACACCCGACGAATATACAAGTGATTTTTCGTCGTCCATTGTAGATTTCAACACGAGTTTGCCTTGGCAAGAGCGATTTACATCAACAGGTGCTTTTGACACCCGTTACAATCTTTCAAAACAAGCAGGTGCCGACAAAGCCTCCACGACGAAACAAACAGAAGTGCCTACCACATCGATCGATGGTTATGACGCGACCGGAGTCGTTAAAGATATTAGATTATCGTCTAATAAGATAAAGATAAAGCATGGTCCTATTGATCGGCTGGGCATGCCCGGCATGACAATGATGTTTAACGTAACGGACCCATCCCTTCTCCAAACGTTGAAGAAAGGAACCAAGATCCAGTTCAGTGTGGATAACACTGATGGCGGCTTTACAATTACCAAGATTGGCATGGAGGCTAACTGATGAATCGTAAATACTTAAGTAAAAAAATCGGCATAGCCGGCATGGTGTCACTGCTAATCTCAGGTTGTACCAGTATGCCTATTAATCAAGGTCTGGATGAGGTTCAAGCCCTAGTACAAAGACAATCGGGTACCAATCTGAACTTGCCGATGGAAGGCTCAGAACTGCAACTGACCGAGCAGCAAGTAACCAAGCTACTCGCCTTTCCATTACAACTAAAAGACGCGGAAAAAATTGCTCTGCATCGAAATACATTGTTAAAAGCAAAGTTAGCAAATGTGGGGTTAGCAGCAGCCGACTATGCACAGGCTGGCAGAATGGAAAATCCGGGTTTTAGTTTAGCAAGGTTTTCTTCTGAGGATTTTGAAGCAACGACACTTTTCGACATTGGTGGAATTGTTCTCATGCCTCTGCGTCGAAAAATAGCCGCTCGTCAATTGCAAGGCGCGCAGTATCGTGCAGCGGGAGATGTGCTGGATCACCTCAAAATGACCCGTGACCTTTGGATTAAAGCGGTGACCGAAATACAGAAGACCGCGTTAATGACGGACGTTCTTGAAGCGGCGGAAACTGCCAACGAGCTAACACGACAGATGACCGCGATCGGCCATAGCAGTAAGCGCGAGTCGGGTGAATCGGAACTTGCGTTGATTGAGATGCGCGCTGGCTTAAGTCGCCAACGTATTATCGAAACAAGCACTCATGAGCAATTGGTGCAGGCATTAGGCATATGGGGAGCGGATGCAAGTGTAGTGATGCTGCCTGACAAATTGCAGTTACAACCTGAAGAACCCGTATCCTATGAAAAAGTCGCTGAGCTTGCAGTTAGTAGTCGGTTGGATGTCCAAATAGCAAAGCTTGAACTTGAGGGCATGGCGAACAATCTTAAACTCACCAAACGTTCTCCCTTTTTCAATGTTATTGAGCTTGGAGCAGTGTTAGAAAGCGCCGAAGGGGAAGAAGAAAGGGGTTTTGAAATTGAGTTTTCCCTGCCAATATTTGACGCGGGTGGCATCAAAACGGAAAAGGCGAGGATAGCCTTTCAACAAGCCGAAGCGCAGGCACAGTCGACTGCTATTTCTGCGGCCTCACAGGCAAGAAACGCTTTACATGCTTACCGGCGTACTTGGGATATTGCTAACGCCTACTCGGATCAGGTGTTACCGATACAAGAAGCACTCAATCAGGAAGAATTACTGCGCTATAACGGCATGCTGATTAGCGTGTTCGACTTGCTAAAGAATGCAAAAAAATCCCTGCAAACACAAATTAGACACATAGAATCACTGCGAGATTTCTGGCTGGCAGATAACCAGTTACGCCACACCCTAGTGGCCGCCGGAAGCATTTCTATGCAATTTACTTCACCATCAATGGCCTCCTCAGGGGATGGCGATGACGGTGGACATTGATACAAGCGGATAAATAACATGACATCAAGAAGAGAATTTATTACACGCGCCGGTGCGGCACTGGGTGCGGGCATGGTCGCTCGCTCTGCTCTAGCGGCACTTCCAGAATCTCCGAGCATCGATTCTGCTGCAATGCAGCCACCACTCATTCCCCATGCAGGTCGCCCTTATAATCCAGTTGTAACGCTAAACAGTTGGACATTACCCTGGCGGATGAACAATGGCTGGAAAGAGTTCCATCTTACGGCGGAACCGGTAGAGCGTGAAATGGCTCCCGGTATGACGGCCAGATTATGGGGTTACAACGGCCAATCCCCTGGGCCAACCATCGAGTGCGTAGAGGGCGATAAGGTTCGTATCTTCGTCACCAATAAACTCCCAGAACACACCACTGTTCACTGGCACGGAATACTGCTACCTAGTGGTATGGATGGAGTGGGTGGGCTCTCTCAGCCTCATATTCCTGCAGGAAAAACCTATGTTTATGAGTTCCAAGTTAATCACTCAGGAACCTTTATGTACCACCCTCATGCAGATGAGATGGTACAGATGGCGATGGGAATGATGGGTTTTCTAGTTGTACACCCAAAAGACATTAATTTCATGAAAGTCGACCGCGACTTCTGTTTCTTAATGTCCGGTTTTGACATAGAACCAGGCACCATGACTCCACGAGTTAACACCATGCTGGATTTTAATCTGTGGGCATGGAACAGCCGGGTTTTCCCGGGTATTGACCACCTAGTGTGTGGATTAGGAGAACGAGTTCGGGTGCGCATGGGAAATCTCACAATGACAAACCATCCAATTCATATCCATGGCCTAAAATTCGAGGTAACAGGTACCGATGGTGGTTGGGTACGACCTGAAGCCAGATGGCCAGAAGTTACATCCGATGTTGCGATAGGTCAAATGCGCGCCATTGAGTTCGACGCAGATGCACCTGGTGACTGGGCCATGCATTGTCATAAATCCCATCACACCATGAATGCCATGGGACATGATGTACCCAATATGATTGGCGTTGATCAGCGCGTAGTGCAGGACAGTCTGCGTAAGCTGTTACCCGGCTACATGATGATGGGCGAACGAGGCATGGCGGATATGGGCGAGATGGTAATGCCGCTACCCGATAACACCTTACCCATGATGACGGGCACCGGACCATTTGGTCCCATCGAGATGGGTGGCATGTTTACGGTGCTTAAAATTCGTGAAAATCAGGCACCCGATGATTACAGTGACCCGGGCTGGTATCAACACCCGCCAGGCACCGTGGCATACGAATACAAACCTTAAACAACGAACCAAAGAGAATATAGAAATGAAGAGAATCAACAGTCTAGCAGTAACCGTAGCAATAATACTTATTACCAGCACCACTTCGAATCAAGTTTTTGCCAGTGGAACCCACTCCCACTCCCATGGTGAATTAGAAAAATTTGATCCAACAGAAAGCGAATTCGGCATGTATCACCCGGATATGAAACCCAGTCGAACAGTGGAAATTACCATGGCAGACACCATGATGTTTAGTCCAAATGCTATTTCGGTAAAAAAGGGTGATGTCATTCTGTTCAAACATACCAACAATGGTGCAATGATGCATGAGTTTGTTTTAGGAACTCCAGAGTCTCTGGATGAACATGCAGAAATGATGAAGAAATTTCCAGGCATGGAACACGAAGAACCCTATATGCTCCATGTAGCCCCCGGCAAGACCGGTCAGATTATTTGGAAATTCTCAAAATCTGGGTCTTTTGCTTTTGGCTGCCTCATTCCGGGTCACTACCAAACCGGTATGAAAGGAACCGTTGTCGTCGAAGGTTAATAATTGAACGACAGGGGTCGGTGTCGCCTGCCCCTGTTATAGTTTCGAAAAATAAAATGCTAGAGGTCGACCAATCGGGCCCCTATAATGAAGCGCAACACCTACTCACTACACAAGATATAGTTAAGTTGCCCGCACGCTTCCGTAGACTCATACGACCGATATAATTATGGCTGTTTTGGAGTCGTGTACTCGACCACTTTCTGAAAAGATTGCCAAACTATTTCATAACCGATGAAGCCTTTTTCGTTTGCTTCCATCTGTCGAGTTGTAAAAAAACTGGTTTTGCCTTCAGGAACCTTCAGGCGGGTTGTACTTTGCTCACTCATAAATCACCTTGATATGTATTGCCGAGATAATCTACGTGATTAATCACAGCTGAAAACTATTGTATGCGTCGGTATCGTATTATTCCGCCAAAGAATAATACAGAAGAAATTATTTATGACCCGGTCTATGATACCTAATAGGTATACTACCGCAGCAAAGTCAGCACTTGATAATTTAATTGGTGAGCCTATATTGTACGAAACCTTAAACGATAATAAGTAACACTATGAAACGAATACTGCTTTTTTTACTCACTAATATTGCCATTATGGTTGTGCTCAGCATTACCTTAAGACTACTTGGCGTTGATAGCATATTGGCTGAGAATGGCTCTGATTTAAATATTCGCTCACTGGTGATATTATCTGGTGTGATCGGCTTTGGTGGGTCATTTATATCATTATTGATATCCAAATGGATGGCAAAACGCATGACCGGCGCCGTGGTTATCACCGACCCGCACAGTAATATAGAAAAATGGTTATTGAGTACAGTTGAAAAGCAATCAAAAATTGTTAGTATTAAAATGCCTGAAGTAGCAATTTTCCCCTCACCAGCGATGAATGCTTTTGCAACAGGAGCCTCAAAGAATAAGGCGCTCGTTGCCGTATCCCAAGGCTTATTAGATAAGATGTCCCAAGGAGAAATCGAGGCTGTAGTGGGCCACGAAATGAGTCATGTGGCCAATGGAGATATGGTAACCCTCGCTCTAATTCAGGGTGTGGTAAATACCTTTGTAGTATTTTTATCACGCTTGGTAGGACACATCGTAGACCGTGTTATTTTAAAGAACAATCAAGGACATGGTATTGGTTACTTTATCACTGTGATGATATCGCAAATCATTTTGTCAGTTCTTGCCTCTACTATTGTGATGTATTTTTCCCGAAAACGAGAATTTATTGCCGACACGGGAGGCGCCGATTTGGCCGGTCACCAAAATATGATAAACGCGCTCAAACGACTGGGACAGGTAGAACCAGAAGCCCTACCTGAACAGATGGCCGCTTTTGGGATTAATGACAAAAGGGGAATTATGGCCCTATTTTCATCGCATCCACCTATCGAAACACGAATTTCCGCTCTGGAAGCACGCGCCCAACGAACAGCGAATACCTAAAGAGTCCGGGCCTTTATCCGCCAGGGACAATACTTAGGACTATGGAAAGCGTGACGATGCTGGCCACGGTTGAAACTAGAATCGCAGACGAAACCCTCGCAGGCGCAACATTATAATGTTGCGCAATTAGGTATACATTTCCTGCAACCGGTAGCGCTGCACATGCGACCATAACGCTTGCTAGGAATGGTTCAATTTCAAAAACCCAAAACGCAAATATTGCGCATATACACGGATGTAAAATCAACTTAGCGGTGGAAATCCAGATAGCGACAGATATTCGCTCGGCAGATTTCGGTGCTAAGGAGGCACCTATTGCGAATAATGCGCAGGGAGTTGCCGCGGCACCCAATAGACCAAGGAACTCTGAAACGGGTGCTGCAAGTGGGATGTTTGTAGCGGACCAAAGTAGCCCAACAACCATCGACATAATCATCGGGTTTTTTATTAGCGCAATACCAATAGATTTTAGCGTCTTAGTAGATAAACTCCCCTCCTTGCTCACCGTTATAATGATAACTGCTAGGCTGCCAAAAATAACCAGATCAATAATGATGATCATCAAAATGGGCGCGATGGCCGCTGTTCCCAAAATCAGAACAAGCATCGGCAAACCAATAAAACCCAGATTACCCGACACCGCCGTATGCGCTTCGATGGCAGCCTCGCTCCAACTAACTCTGCGAACAATTGAAGCTCCCGCCACTATAAGATACACCATACAGCTGGCCGCAAAGTAAGCTGCTAAGAACCGCCAATTGAGAATTTCAGCCAACGCTAATTGAGATGAAAACTTCAGAATCATCGCTGATAGTGCAAAGTAAAAAACAAACTTGTTTAAATAAGCGGTTGCCTGCTCATCAAAAAAACGAGCTTTACCCGCAAAATACCCGATTCCGACAATCGCAAAAAATGGAAGGGTTTTGAGAAAAATGGCAAACATGTATAGGAAAGCTATAAAAATTAAGCAAGAGCAACGTTCGTACTATTATGGATCAACAAGTTGCATATTAGGCTTTTATTTTTCGAATTAATCGTGCAGAAATCAAAATAAAAAAAATAGATTATCAAAAGACTTGAGCGATTCCTGCGGTATAAGCTGAATAGCATCGAATGATTTATTTTTTGTGACATGCTAAAAATACTTAACTTAATAACGTTATAAGATATTCCAGAAATTCATTACTGGGTCCCACAGGGCTTACTATCTCAACAGAAGTATTGACGACATATTAAACTTCCGCTTGAATATCGTTCGAGTTTTGACATAACTCATCGAATTGTAAACGGGATTGAGAGTAAATAGACATGTATAAAAAAATTGCAGGTACGGTGTTTTTTATAACGGCTGCGATGTTAGTTTTATTGCAGGCTAGTTCGCTAAACGCTTCAGATCTTGCCAAAGAAAAACGTTGGGCTGAACAGACTGTTGACTTTATTATGGACGGGCATGCGAATTGGCTAAATGTGTCTAAAGATTTATCGATATTATCGATTTATACCGAAGCGGCCGAAGCCTCAAACAAAGCACTGCTGGTATTACACGGTACCGGCATACATCCTAATTGGGAGCAAGTTATTCAACCTATTCGAGTTGAAATGACAAGCTATGGATGGAACACCCTTGCAATACAAATGCCTATTTTAGGCAACGAAGCTGATCATTCAGAATACGGCCCACTATACCCGGAGGTTCATCCTAGAGTGACAGCCGCGCTGTCTTATTTACGGGATCAAGGGAATGACGAAATTGTGGTCATTGCACATAGTCAAGGCGCCGCAATGGCGGTCTTTAATCTATCCGTAATGGGCGACCAGGGTGTAAAAGGCTTAATCGCAATTGGTATCGGCGGAGGAGAAACGCATCCAGACCAAAATGCACTGAATCATATTGGTAAAGTAACCATTCCTACATTGGACCTATTTGGTAGTGAAGATCTAGAATCGGTTCTGTTAAACAGCGATGAACGTGCTCTAACTGCGGGTAACGACAATTATTCTCAGATAGAAGTTGAAGGCGCCAACCATTTCTTTGATGATATGAACGAAGAGCTAATATTTGAAATTAATAAGTGGTTGAATAATCTAAAATAATCTATTCACCCTATAACTCAATTGGATCCATATTGTAGTGGCCAACTAATTCCTGACGGTAATTTGAGCTTTTCTTCAGGATTGGCAGGAGACAAACTATTATTCGCTGCATGAGGTCGCTGCTAATTATAGTAGTCCATTAAGTAAATCTACTATCTCGTCTTGCTTGCGTTACTGAGCAGTGTCCTTTGGTTGGAGTCCACTCATTTTCAGGCTTCTGAATAGTCGTTCCATTGGCGAATTTCCCCAACAATTTTTACGACGACTCAAGCTTTGCTTGAATCTATATCGCCATAACCGCTGCCGGTTTGCCACGTTGTTGATGCGCTTGATCTAACGCTTTCAGGGTTAACTCGGCATTCGAACGCTTCGCATGGTGAAGTATTCAGAACACACTATATTCAGTTGAAATACTCAAGGATTTTCTGAGCTCTGGACGTATAAGTCAGCGTTTTCGAGAAATTAAACGCATTATCGCTGATATCGAGCATTTTTCGTTTGTCATAGAATAAAGACCGAATACTTGAAGCCAGTGAATCACTGTTATCTGCCTGAAAAAACTCAACATGTGATTCATCAACCCAATGCTTGAGTGCGGGAATGTCGCTTGCGATGATGGGCGTTTTTGACGCCATATATTCCCCAAGCTTAACCGGACTGGTCCATTGGGCGCTTGGATGATTAAGCGATGGTGGCAAAAGTAACAAATCAGCATGCCAAAGATAAGGCGGCACATCTGAATAGGTTTTTAAACCGAGAAAAGTCACATTGTCAATCTGCTTATCAATGGTGAATTTTCGGTGCCGCTCAATGTCTTCGTCCCAGCCACCCAGTAAATAAAACTGGAATTCGGTAAGTTTTTTAGCGGCTTCAAGTACGGTAGGTATGCCTTTATAGTCATACAAATGTCCAGAATAAAGCACAATGGGCTTCTTTGATTCGGATTCTGGATAGGGCGATGGAACTTGCGTGTCTGGGGAAAACATCTCCAAATCTACCGAATCGGGTAACACTAATACTTTGTCCGCATCTATTCCGCATGATTGATAGTAATCTTTCAAACTATTCGCAATAGTGACAATACCTTTAAAACAAGAGTATTTTTGACCTGAGATCATGTACATGAAATTATCGTGAGTCGTACCAACAGATGCATGGCTTTCCGCCACAGAAGCGATACCATTTTTAGCACAATCCACCGGGCACCAGTAATTTCTGGCATAAAGAAAGTCTGGATTCAATTTGCTGATAACGCGTGATGCCTTTTTTGCAAACCACCGTTCGAAGTATTGGAAAGAAAACCCCAAAGTAGGTACAAAAAGAGGGTGCCAAGTGATGCTTGCGCTAATACCGTAATAACGCGCAAGATCAAGCATCGAAGTCATACCGTTAAGTCCCGGTCGCGTAACTAAATGAACCTTATGACCTGCCTTGGCGAAACCATCTGCCATTTTAATGGTGTTAATCCCATGGGCCCAGCTAGTCCCGGGTTCCATGGCGGAACAAACCGCGATTGTGAGCGTTTTCATGGAGCTCGCTATGTCGTGCTATGACTTGCTTTTCGTGCGCTAACCAAATACCCAGTTGTAATGTAGTCGGAACGAATTAACTTGCTCATAAGCCAAAACAACGGCGCCATCACAAGTCCGAGCGTGACCAGCGCTGGGGCAGCGAGTTTTGAACTGACATTATCATTCATAATATGGCGAACAAACAAAACGTTAATGGTTTCTCCCCAGGAATTACGTTCTTTAATTTTTACTTCCTCAAAATTAGACAATAGATGTTCGAGACCGTATTTCGTATAACGATAATAGTCAAAAGGACGCTCATGCATGGGGAAAATAAAGGGCACTGTGATAATTATTTTTCCCTCTGGTTTTAGTGCGCAAAACATATTCTCAATGGCAAGGTGGGGAGAGTGAAGATGTTCCAGCACCTCGCAAATAGAAATAACGTCATAGGTCTCTGGTTCCAGTGGCAAGGTGCAGATATCCCCGAGAATATCCGGATTCCTTTTTTCATCAATATCCTGACTAACCACGGTAAAGCCGTTTTTATTAGCATAGTCATTGAGCATGTCATTCACCCGCCCACCAGCACCAACATTGAGCACATTACTCGACGGCTTTATTTCACTGAATTGCTGGTCAATATACGGATAGATACCCTTTCGGGAAAGCAACTTTGACCCTCTAACAAACAGCAAATACGGCGGCGAGTTAATTAGCCAGTAATAACATTGCTTAATAGTGTTTTTTAACATCGATATGGGTTCGAATTTAACTACAAAAAGTCAACGTCGTTGAGCAGGATTACACGCTAACACAGTGAAAATTAACGCATCTAATATGAAAATATTCGAAAATACATTTGGGAGAATGACTCAAAAATTCCTGAGGAAAAGTAGCATGGATCTAGGCTAAGTTCAAATATCGTTTGGTTTTGAGTGTTTTCCGAGAAATCGCTTATTACAAAATAATCAATTCTTCGAAGTTATGTCCTTTAGCAACGGTACAATTCAGAATACCGCTTTTCTGTAACAGAGTAACAAGTCTATGTATTTTCTTTAAGTGACGGGTTATTAGAAAACTATCCGAAGCAACTTCATAAGGATGATCAAAGTAAAGCTATGTCGTTATATCGTGTAGCAATCCTCTATTCCCTAGGTTTAGTTTCATGGAAAATATTTACGCGTTCGATTCGTAAATGCAACAAGTGACAACATCACGGGTACTTCAACCAAGACCCCGACAACAGTCGCCAATGCGGCACCGGAATGAAGGCCAAATATGGATATAGCTACAGCAACTGCTAGCTCAAAAAAATTGGATGTAGCAATCATACATGCAGGAGCAGCAATATTATGCGGCAGCTTTAGCGATTTAGCGGCACCGTACGCAATGGCAAAAATACCGTAGGTTTGTATCAATAACGGTATTGCAATCAATACTATGGCTATCGGGTTTGCTAATATTGTTTGTGCCTGAAATCCAAAAAGTAAAACCACTGTTGCCAACAATCCTGTAATGGATATCGGTTTTAAAATCTGTAAAAAACGTTCTAAACGTTCATGATTATCCGCCTCATCAAGTGCTTTACGCGTGAAATACCCGGCAATTAGTGGCACCAAAACATAAAGCACGACTGATAGTAATAAGGTATTCCACGGCACGGTGACATCACTAACACCCAGCAGAAAAGCCGCAATAGGCGCAAACGCGAATATCATAATAATGTCATTAACCGAAACTTGAACCAACGTGTAATTAGCATCCCCGTTAGTCAGTTGGCTCCACACAAACACCATAGCTGTGCAGGGTGCCACACCCAACAATATCATCCCGGCAATGTACTCGGTTGCTGTTTCCGGTGCGACAAGATCAGCAAATATAACCCGAAAAAACAACCATCCCAATGCCGCCATGGTGAATGGCTTAATCAACCAATTCACAATAATAGTGAGTGCTAAACCTTTTGGTTTTTTACCTATATCCCGGATTGATGAAAAATCCACTTGCGTCATCATTGGGTAGATCATCACCCAAATAAAAATCGCCACTGGAATATTCACATGAGAAATTTCAATACCTGCAAAAAACTGAAAAACCCCAGGGAAAAGATTTCCGAATATCAAACCGGTAGTGATACATAATGCCACCCATAATGAAAGATAACGTTCGAATAATCCCATGTTCAATTTTCCGCGACAATACTATATAAACCCAGTCTCAGTTTGAGTGTACTTAGATCTACAAAATTTCGCTACTCAATATCTTACTGAGGTATTAGCAAGTTAATTTTCTATCAGCATGTAGTAATCAAATAAAAAACGAAAAATGCAGTTCACTTAATGCACAAGTTGATGACAGGATTGTTTCCCATTTGTCGCAGCTCCACTGCTACTCATGTGTTTCGACATTGTCGCAGAAACTCCTTAGGCTGTTCCAATCACTGCCCAGTTAATCGGCTCAACCTCTGATCCCCAGATCGGCACATGGTCCTTGTCGACAAGCACGGCGCGCACGCCTTCGACAAGGTCAGGATGACGGATTGCCCTCTGCGCCGCTTTGAATTCGCGTTTTAGGCAAGCTTCAAGGTATGACGATCTCCCGTCTTGTAAAAGTGAGAGTGTTTCTTGAAGACTTCTAGGTGAAGATGAACGCAATGACTCTTGAGCCGTTCGCGCTTCGGCATACTGCAGTTTAGAAAGTTCTTGATCAATGCTGTGCAAGGTTGATTGCGAGAAAGCTTCTTTCATTACTGCTAGGCTTACTGTGCTAAATAGATCTGTGCCAACAGAACAATGAGCATTCAATATGTGTTCCAACGGCTCCCGCAGATCACACAACGCCTCAAAGAGTAGTTGCTGTGATTCAGACACGACAAAATGGGTTGAGAGTCCTAGCGTAAAACAATCGAGCCCGGTGACACGGGCACCAGTCAATCCCATGCAATAACCCGAATAAAAAGGCATGCGCGGTAAAAAATAGCTTCCTCCAACATCTGGAAAAAATCCGATTGCTGTTTCAGGCATCGCGAATACCACCCGTTCGCTAGTAACACGATATCTGCCATGAATTGAAAGACCTAAACCGCCACCCATACAAACACCATCAATCAACGAAACATAAGGCTTGGAATATGATGCAATTTTCAAATTCAACGCGTATTCTGTAAGAAAAAATTGTTCCGCCTCTTCGTAAAAACCCGCAAGGCATAGCGCTCGGATACGACGCATATCACCACCCGCACAAAATGCTCTTTCATCGTTAGATCGCATGATCACCAACTCAACCGCTGGGTCTTTTTCAAAAGCATCCAGAGCCGATGCGATCGTCTCGATCATATCTAAATTAAGCGCATTCCGCGCCTTCGGTCGATTCAGGCCAATAACGCCAGCCTTACCTATTTTCTCAACTGTAACGTATGGCATTCTGTTATCTCTGATATAAAAATATTTATAATTTGTTTAACTCGGTATAGCTGAGCACAGGAACGCGTCGCGAATTTCTCCCTGATATGTATTTACACCAGCCCCACCACACTACTGCTTCTGGCATAAATTTATTGTGAAAAATATCCAAGTCGTTCCTCAAATTTACCATTAACTCATCGAGGTAAATCAACCGATTACAATTTAAAAATTATGTTCTTCCGTAACCGCCTATTGTGTAGATTTTATCTGCAAGACATTGAATGAAAAGCATTGAAGTAGCGCATCTAAACCGATAACTTCTAAAACGTACTCATCTGATCTTGATTCTGAAGCAATTATCCGGTTTCATTACTAGAAGACACGAGCTTAAAACTCCGATAATAAAATTTAACTATCTCCGACTCTACGAGTTTTTCATTCAGCAATGCTATTTGTACCAGTAAGTTCTAATCAAACAGCTTTTTTTCGAGTTCGGTGACAACCAAATCAGCAGCATATTTTGATAAATGATCAGTGTCCATATATAGTAAATTTGAATTTAGATCCGTTTTACACTTATTTGTTTTTTCAGAACAAAATAACTTATCCGGATATATTTTTATGTACTTTGGTTCTTCTATCGATTCTAAAGCTTCAAATATGTTTTTGTGCCTTTCTTTATAAGCCGCGTAGGAGGTGCCAATATCGGCATTGCTAATGGTTTTTTTATAATCTAGCGGGTTTGTACCAGTTAATAATTGCTTATATTTTTTAGGAACAGAAAAATCGTTTTCTGGGGTAGGAAAAATTTGTACTAAAGTATGACCTAACGCAAGTATTTCTTTATTACTAAACGTAACAGCTTGCTCTATTGTTTGAACTTTGTCGTTAATAGGAAGAGGCTGATAAGTTTTTTTGCCTTTAAATACACCACTTTGAATGAAATCAACCAGTCTATAGGTAATTCTTTGTGAATTAACAACAATGGCCGGTTCTAATGTAGATAGTTCTTTGAGTTGAGCCTCAGAACAACTATTTCGCCTCCTTTCACCATCGTGTCTTAGCTCATCGGTATTCAATATCCATACGCAGTCAGGAAATTGGATATAGTTCATATTATATTCTTTTGCTAAATCATATAAAGACCGAGAAAGAACTTCTAAATGACTATCACCAATACCAATAATTGTACCTACGGCATTGGGTGTTATAAATTGGCAGTGCTCACCAAGTTTAGGTGTTGGCCTAAAGCAGTATTTTCCTTCTATAGGTAAATTTAGCTCACCCGTCTCAAACAGTGACTCATATTCACTAAGCCTAAACTTGGCACCCTCAGTTTTATAGAAGTAACTGAAAATAGCAACTAGCATTATTGTAGTAAGCAAAATGATACTTAAGAACGGTTTTGTGCTAATTAATTTTTTATTTCTGGTTGGTTGTTCAATAAAGCGATAAGTGATGTAGGCAAGAAAAAAAGCTAAAAATATATGCCACCATTGAGCGTAGTCTGTTGTACCGATTTCGTTAATACGTGCAAAAGCCAGTATGGGAAAATGCCAAAGGTATAAGCTGTAAGAAATAAGGCCTATTGCAACAAAGGGTTTGCTACTTAGAATATCAGTTATGAATTCGCCTTTTTTGCAAAACCAGATAAGTAACATTGTGCCAACTATAGGCGGCACTGTGACCCAAGAGGGATGCTTAATTTGATCATCATAAAAGGCAATGGAATAACAAATTAACAACAAACCTAATAATGGTGCCGCTATATCAAGGGCTGGCCGGCTTATTCGACCTTTAGACAGTTCTAGTTTGGCCAGAATGGCGCCTGCCAAAAGCTCCCAACCTCTTGTTGGAAGAAGAAAAAAAGCTGCATTTTGATAATCTGCGCTAATGAAATGAGCTAGTTGTAAAGAAGCTAGAAGGCCTACTATTAATACACCGGTTAGGTATGTTCGACAAAACTTCCACAAAAGGATAAGAACAATTGGGAAGAGCATGTAAAACTGTTCTTCGATTGATAATGACCAAGTATGCAAAAAAGGTTTTAATGCACTTGCTTCAGTGGTGTAGCCGTCCTGCTGAAAGAACCAAATATTTGATCCAAAGAATAGCGATGAGAGCACTGACCCAGCGTATTCCTTAAGCGCCTTGGGTAGCATGAACAACCATGCAAATGGCACTGATGCCGTAATCACGATTAGTAAGGCAGGCAAGATGCGCCTTGCCCGACGTTCGTAAAAATTAACAAAACTAAAGCAATTTGTGCTGATTTCTTTAAGGATAATTAGGGTTATCAAATAACCGGATATAACAAAGAAAACATCAACGCCGATGAATCCACCCCGAAATGGGTTAACACCGCCTAGTAAAATCAATTCCGCATGATAAAAAATCACCGAGACTACCGCTAAAGCGCGAAGTCCATCGATTTCTGGACGATATTTTAATGTCATTAAATGGATTATTTTTTTGTTAGAGCAAAAGTAACTATGAAAATAATTTTCATAAATCGAAATTATTATCTTTATCAGTCAACGCATTTATTTGATTGAATTGGAGCTCGCAGATTATAAAGGTAATGCCCTCTTTCAGGGAGAAAACAAGTAAATTCTTGTCAGTCCTTTTCCCCTAATTATTCTTACAAAACAGCATTATCCTTTAGCTCCTGCTCTATACGATTAATTACTTCACTATGGAAGGCGTCGGCATAAGCATCGGGTTGCTGACTCGCTATGCGGTTGTGAAGAGGATCCTCGGCATGTAAGTTGGATCCGCACATTTCCTCGAGCATTGCATGTCCACAGAAAGGCACATGAAGTTCGGAGTACCCTCCTTCATGGGCTGCAACCATTCGTCCATCAGTCGCGTTCATGATCTGGCGAGTCATCAATCGATAGGTCTCAGCAGAACACATCATGCGTGCCAGTGGGTCAACAGCTGAAGCATCAAAACCACAGGCTATTATCACAACGTCGGCGTCAAACCTTTTAAGCTTGGGAATTACGAGCTGTTTAATAACTTGCATATACGCTTTATGACCACATCCAGGTGGTAGCGGTATATTCATATTATATCCCCTGCCATCACCCTCACCTGCAACCCCCGTCATCCCCGTATCATATGGGTAGCAGCGATCTTGATGAATAGAGATTGTTAGTACATCATCACGATCAAAGAAAATAGCTTCAGTACCATTTCCATGATGAACGTCCCAATCAACAACAGCAAACTTTTTCGCCAATCCTTTTTCTCGAGCACTTTCGATAGCAATAGCAATATTTGCTAATAAACAAAATCCATTAGGCCAATCTGGAAGACAATGATGACCTGGTGGACGAGACAGCGCATATGCGTTTCGAGCCTCACCACGCAAAACAACTTCAATTGCTTTGCTTACTAAACCCGCCGACAGCGCTGCTATTTCGAAAGAACCCGGACCGAACGGTGTTCGTAACCCAATTTCACCTCCTCCAATATTAGATAAGGACTTGAACTTATCAATATAGTGTTGGGGGTGTACGCGTAAAATATCCTCTACCGTCGCGAGTTCACCGCTCATCAAATCAAGTTCATTTGATAAGCCTGTAACATCCATTAAGTTTTTTAGTCGTCGTTTTGTCTCAGGCGCTTCTGGTAAACCACCGGCAACCATTGGTTGTACGAACCCTCCAACAGGAGCAAGTTGTGCATAATTTCCACCAGAATGCCAAAAACATTTTTCATTCCAAACGAAAGCCGTTTTTTTGCTCATTATATTCATCAAACTGTTAAAATTTTAAACCATCTTTTTCAGACATTAGCATAGATAATCATAATACTCAGCATGCAAACTTTATCTGACAAAACTATTGGACCGCCACCTTTATGGGAGAAAAGAGGAATGTGGCAGTACCTTGATCGCTATTCAGCAACACATGTTGATGGCAGCTTCTTACAAGCTTCGATATAGAACTAACTTGACTTAAATCAAGGCGTAGTTTAACTTGACTTAGACTAAAGCGTAGTTATTGCCATCCTGATAAGCTGAATATTGGTTAGAAACGTGAAGGAGTACTTTAGTTATGTTCAAAAATATTGTTGTTGGTATTGATGGGTCAGAACCATCCATTTCTGCACTTCGTCATGCCTGCGATATCGCTCAAAAATACGATTCAGAAATCCATCTTGTACATACACCGCATCCTAAAACGGTTGCATTTGCATTAGGTGCAGCCACAGGCTATCACGTTGCGACAACAATGCCATCCGCTGTACGTCGCCAGATAAATATGGACTTTTGGTTGCCTAATTTAAGAGACGGTTCAGTCCATCGGGTTTAGGTTTTGTGCTCGGTTATGGTAATGCATTTGTTTTCTCGATGCTAATGTGTTGAGTT
>CAJQKF010000047.1 GCA_905478855.1 uncultured Gammaproteobacteria bacterium | reverse complement strand
GATGAGGAAAAAGAGCGCGGATTTACATCAGGGCACAAGCTTTGCTTGCAAGCCGAATATATGACCGTAACTTAAACCAGTAGTTAAATTCAAAAATCGACTTGCAAAAGGGGATGGTTCATATATGACTAGTTAACACCTTGTACTCAGAGCAACCTATCCGTAGAGGTGGACAACCTGTAGGGTGCGAAATCCAAATTCCGCCCAATGACACGATGAATCTTAAGTCTGTCAGAAGTAAATAGACATGTCCGGATTATTAACACATAGTTTGTCCACTTTAGTTATTACCGATGAATTCGTGAAGGGCGTAGCCCGAAACGAGTTCATCGGCAGCAAATGACGAAGCGGAGTTACGCCGCTTTGCTCTTAATTTCTTTTTCTTGAATCAATACACCCTCTGGTGGGTACTGACAAGTTAACTTGTCAGTACCAATACCCAGCTTCTAATAGTTTCTGTAACCGAATTGGGCCGCTAATAACGGCTCAAGACGACGATGAGCCAACGACATGTTCATAACCTGCAACCGTGCAGCGGCGCATGACCCGGGCATATTTGTCGATTTCATAGCCGGTTAAGCGATGCAGGGTACTGCGATTATCCCAGATCAATACATCACCTTGACGCCATTGATGGCGATAAATATTTTCCAAGGCGGTAAACTGTTCTTCCCAATCGCGCACTTGGGCACGACTGGCGACAACATCGTGACCGTCTAGATGGGAGACATGACCGCCCAAATAGATTGATGCGCGGCCATCCGTTTGCTGCCGAACGACTGGGTGTACCACGTTCGGTACTTGAGTCAGTTCTTCTTCACTCATCTTTTCCAACTCGCCGGGATTCGTAGATCGACTATAGGCATAGGAATGCACCGCTTTTAATGTGGCCAATTTGGCCTTGTCATTTTCAGACAGGCCCTCAAAAGCAGCAATCATATTGGCGAATTCGGTGTCACCGCCCTGTGGTGGTATCGTTACGGCATAAAGGATCGTTGCCAAACAGGGTATAGTGCGAAAACTGCTGTCGGTATGCCAACGAGATGTGCCGCGCAAAAACACGGCTTGTGGATCATCATGGTGCGTCAATGAGCCGTCCGGTTTCACATTTGACAGATTGAAAATTTCTGGAAATTCGGGATGACGTTTTTCCGGTTCTGGCAGCAACTCTAATGTGCCAAAATTACGACAGAATTCCAAAAAGGCGGAGTCGGATAAATCTTGGTCTCGGAACAACAGCAACTGCCATTTCGCCAAGGCCGTCTTTAAACTGTCGGCCTGGTCGAGAAAATCGTCGTTGCAATCAACATCCTCGACGAGTGCGCCAAGAGAGGGATGGAGTGGAGAGAATTTCATGATCTCAATTAGTGTGATTCTGTTTTAGAGAAGGTTGGAAATCTTGTTGTAATGCTAGCATGTCAAATTCCAAGAACCAAAAATCCAAACATCGTTTAAACCAAGGCATTATAGAAGTAGAGGAGAAAGCTGATGATAATTAGATCCGCCCAGTTTTTGGGCACAGTTGCGGTGGAACATCAGGTGCAATTTGACGCCATTGTCAATGGTCCAGTTAGAGATCTGATGAAGACTTTTCCCGGGTTGCGTCGACTAGAAATTCATCGGCCGCTGGATATGGACACCGGGGCGCCGCCTATTTATCAAATCTATAACATGGCGTTTGACGACATCGAAGCTATGGACACTGCATTGAATAGCCCTGTACGTAAGTCCATCCATACACAAATGGATAAAATCCTACCATTGTTCGAGGGCGAGATTGTCCACTACGTCTGGTCAGTGGATTGATTTATTTCAATGTCGCTCATTGCTAAAGGCAAAAGGACACTCGAAAGTGAGCCCGGATATTTCATAAAGGCCTGGGAATTAGCGTCAGTCTTTCAGGGCGGATACTGGGACTATTTAATCGAACATTTTGACTTAGTACATACTGCCACGACCGTAGCATGTGACAGTATGTAAATAGGTTGCGGGCAGGTAATTATCTTAATCAGCCAAATATTTAGCTGGTACGTCGTAACCAAGTGATTGAAGGTACTTGAATTGGTCCTTCATTATCACCGCGTACTCTGGCGTATCCTTGGTATACATTTCTCCAACGACCTGCATTCTGGCTTCATCAAGTTTGCGCATGTCTTCATCTGACCAGTAGATAATTTCAATTCCTTTTTCTTGTAGCTCTTGCAATACACGGCTTTCTTCTGCTTTCACTTTCATCCAATACTTAAACCCGACTTCGTGAAGCGCTGATTCCACAATTTCCTTCAGGTCATCGGGCAGTTCGTTCCATGCATCGAGATTGGAAACCCAATCATATGTTGAGCCCCCAGAATAGCTTGGCATTACAACGTATTTGGTTACTTCGTGTAGACCAAAACCATAGTTGACTGTCAGGGTAGTCCACTCAGCAGCATCCACTACGCCGCGCTGTAATCCTTGATAGACATCCGACCCAGACATTGAAACTGGCGCTGCTCCAAGTATTTTGAAACTGCGGGACGCAACACCACCGGAACGGATTTTTAACCCTTTCATATCTTCTACACTGCGAAGTGGCACTTTAGACCAGATGTGTTCACCGGCCACCGGCGTTACGCCCAGATGATGAAGGTTGTGGGGAATTAGGGCATCACGATAAAACTTGCTTCCGCCTGCGTAATACCACATGGCCGCCTGTAATCGATCCGCATTGACTGGCCACTCATTAGAGCTTCTAAACTCCGGCGCTTTAGAAGCATACAGCTCAGTATAGCTGTGCCAAAGTTCAAATACACCATTGGCAACTGCACCACCCGCTTCCAACTCTCCAGATAGTACGCCGGAACCGAAAACCTTGATTTCCATTCGGCCGCCCGATAATTTACCAACTCGGTCGGCAAAGGCTTGTGCGAGATCATCGTATTCCGATGTATTTGGTGCAGCAATTGTCTGCATTCGCCATGTTATTTTATCTTGCGCAAATGCGGTGCCTACAGAAACAGCAACTATAGAAACAATACTCAGTGCTGTGACAACTAGAGAGAGAGGTGATTTCATTTTAATATCTTTAGGTAGTTTAGGTTCTTAGAACTTTATCATGTCATTAAGGCAGTATCCAGTTAGGCAGCCAAAGTACTATTTCGGGGAATAACATACATAGCGCTAACCCCAAAGCCTGCAACATTACGAATGGCGGCACGGCACGATACAAATCCAACGTTGACACTGAAGGTGGCGCGACAGATTTCAAAATAAATAAATTGTAGCCAAAGGGCGGCGTCAAGTAAGCCATCTCTAGATTGATAATCACCAGGGCACCGTACCAGATTGGATCAAAACCGAGAGAAACAACAATCGGGAGAAAAATAGGCACCGTCAAAAAGATGATACCGACTGGATCCATCACCATGCCAAGCAAAAAAACTATAATCATCATGAGGATAAGCACAGACCATCGATCAAGACCAGCCACTTCGATAGCATCCCGAATAAACTCGTCACCGCCTATGCCTGCATAAACCGAAACAAATAATAGTGAGCTTATTGCTATCCAAAGCACCATGGTTGACGACTTAAGCGTTTGGTAACAAGCATCCTGGAACCCTTCATATGTAAGACGACGGTTAACCAGCGCGATAATCACACTACCAATGGCGCCAACAGCAGCCGACTCAGTAGGGCTGGCAATACCGGCAAACAGGGAGCCAAGCACACCGATAACTAAAAATGCGGCAGGTAGTGCAACCTTGAGGCTGGCAAATTTTTCGCGCCACGTGATTGCCTTTCGTTCTTCAGCTGAAATAGGTGGGCCTAAACTGGGGTTTAAAAAGCTTCTAATACCAACATAAAGAATGAAAAGTACCATGAGCAAAATACCAGGCATTGCACCCGCGAGGAAAATCTTCCCCACTGACAAATTTGCCATGCTACTGAATATGATGGCCATTAGGCTCGGTGGAATTAGTTGCCCCAATGCACCACCCGACAAGATCGTGCCAAGGGCAATGTTTTTATCGTATCCGCGTTTAAGCATCGCTGGCAACGCGATGGTACCCATAGTGACTACACCCACGGCACTCACTCCACTCATTGCGGCGATTAGTGCTGATATTAATACAGTGCCCATGGCAAGTCCGCCTGGCAGAGGACCCATCCACTTGTACATGGCATCATAGAAATCTTCGGCGATACCTGACTTCGCCAACACATTGGCCATAAAGAGAAAAAATGGGACCGATATCAACGTATAGTTGAAAATCATTCCTCCCACTTTATCGCCGACTAGATACCAGGCTGCTGGCCCCCAAAGAACATAGCTGGTTACAAGGGCAACAGTGCCCAGCGCAAACGTCAGCGGTACACCGATAAAGACCAGAAAGAGCAGCCCAAGAAAAATTAAGGCTGATATCGTTTGTATATCCATGTCAGTTGGGCTCCCGCAGGTTTCTAAATTCTTTATACAAGATCGAAAAACCCTGGAAAATCATCAATAAAGCAGCAATGGGGATACAAGAGATGGATGGAAATATGTAGGGACTCCAAACCGAAAAATGTTGCTCCGTAATACTTATCGCATCATAAGCTTTAAGCGAACCGTAATATAGGACTGTGCCACAGAAAAAAAACATAAAAAACAGCGCAAAAATTTTCATCCCCGCCTGGGCGCGTCGAGAGGTGTACATGTAAGCGATTTCTACTCGAATATGTCCGTCCTCTTTCAAGGTGTATCCGGCGCCGAGCATAAACATAAAACCGAATAGTATTTGCGCGGATTCAAGTGCCCAAATAGTAGGTGAATTGAAAAAGTACCGAAGTACCACCTCTAAAACCATTACACCAATCATTGGAACGATAAGGAATGAAACTGCCTTTCCAATGACATCGTTCACTTTATCGATTCTTTTTACGAAAGACTCTACTTTAGACACAATGTAATCTCCGGCATTAGGCTCTATCTCGAAATAATTACGTGTTCATCACGCGGGTAGAAAGTTGTGGCCTCTTTTGTGGCCTTTGACACTAATACGATGCATCACTCGTGTGTTTGAAGTATCCTTTGCTACATCCATTATTGCCGCAGCGTGCATGGTCGCAATGGTATCCCAGATAAACACTTCATCAACAGCATAGGGATGTTTAAGAACAAATTGCGGTTGTGTGCAGTGGGCTTTTAGCTCCGTTAATAGTTCGATCGCCTCGTTATCTGGCATGCCAACAATACTCCGCGCACTGGCGGCGACCGCATAAAGACACTTGCCAAGACTCACTGGATGTCGATATACGAGCGGATGGATCACTTCGGGGACCTGCTTGACCTGTTCGCCTTGGAGTTGTCCAGCCGAAAACTCTTTATCCTGATCTCGATTGCCGTATTGGTGTCGTACCATGAGCTTAGAACACTGCTGTTTCATTGCTTCGGGCAGTGCCTGATAAGCGGCAAACATGTCACAGACTAAGGTTTCACCCCCATTCACAGGCACCTGGCGTGCGTACAACATCGTTGCGCTGGCAGGCTGAGCCTCATAGGAGTTATCAGTGTGCCAGAATGCTGCGCCATTATGTCCATTCGGCTTATTGTCGTCCTTAACAATATTAGTCAATACTAAAATTTCAGGATTACCTTTCAATCTCAAATGCGCTAGCACATGGGGCTGGGGCGTACCAAAACAGTTACCGAAGCGGATAAAGTCTGCGGGCTCAAGTCGTTGTTCTGCAAAACTTAAGGCGCGATATTTAGGCAGCGCAGTTTGCAACGTTTTCATATCTGATAGTGTCAACGCCGATGACAAGTCTATGCCGCTGACACGGGCGCCAATTTGATCGTCCCCTAGGGGTTCGAAGTTGAGAGTCATGATTACAATCTGCTATTATGCTGCTGTTGACCAGTTGTTAGGAAGATTTTTTTACTAATGATATAGCCGATAGAACAGAAATTCAAACTGGCTCAGTATGAAGCGCGTCTAACGAAAAGTTAAATAGCGTGTATTATGCTAACGATCAAAAATTTGTAAATTGAGAGAAATAGTTAATGAAAGATAATTCAGTTAAAGAGAGGCTGGCAAAAGGAGAAACACTTTTTGGCACAATGATATTTGAATTTCTGTCGCCGGGGTTACCTAAAATTCTTGCTAACTCTGGTGCCGATTTTGTTTTTTATGACATGGAACACAGCGGGTTCAGTGTATCTGATATGAAGACACAGTTCGCCTTGTGTGCTGGTGCTGGAATAGTACCTTTCGTTCGACCGCCGGGGAAAGAATACCAGTTTGCCGCCAGGTTACTGGATGTTGGCGCGTTTGGCATGCTCTATCAAATGGTGGAAAGTGCAGAAGAAGCACAGGAACTTGTTCGATGGGCACGGTATCCACACGATGGAATTCGAGGTGCCATATTTGGCGGCGCCCATGACGAATATGCGGGTGGTTCCATGGCTGAGAAAATTGCCATTTCCCACGACAGGACCATGAATATTGTGCTTATAGAAACCAAGGCCGGCCTCGAGAAAATTGATGAAATTCTAGCGGTGGACGGTATCGATGCTGCCCACCTTGGGCATGCAGATCTGTCAATTTCCCTGGGTGTTCCAGGTCAATTTGATCATCCGGACATGCAGCGGGCAATTGATACCATTGCTGAATCCTGCACTAGGCACGGTAAAACTGCAGCAACCCTGGCGCCGAATGTTGAGTGGGGGCGGGATCTAATGAGTCGTGGGTATCGTATGATGTCATATAGTTACGATATCGGTTTGATGACGGACGGTCTAACGGCTGGCATCAATGCGTTGAAGTCTAATATTAAGTGAATGGTTATGATGTTGCGTAGTTATTCAAGTTTTATGAGGAGTTTAGTATGAATCTCTCGAGTCATCAAAAAGAACAATATCGGGAAAAGGGGTGGATTGTCTTACCTTCCCTGCTGGATGAAACAGAAGTTGGCGTACTCAATAGTGCGGTGAAAACGGTAACCGAAATGGAGGGCCCGGAAGTCGCAAGAGAGCCCGATGGCAGCCCTCATGTTGTTTATGGAATGCACCTGTTAGATGATCGATTTCGGATGCTGGCAAGACATCCAGCACTGTTATCAGCCTCTGAACAGCTTCTTGATTCAAAAATTTTTGTGCATCAAAGTAGAGTCAATGTAAAACAAGTGGATGGCTCAATCGTTAAATGGCACCAGGACTTCGGCACCTATCACCGGGTTGATGGATTACCCAAGCCAATTGGTATCATGATTGGCATCTTTCTTGATGACATTAATGCCTGCAATGCGCCTGTACTGGGCATTCCAGGCTCACACAAGCATGGGATTGTCTCCAAGGCGTTTTTGAATCCCGATTCCGAAGACTTTGAAACTGTTTCCAAATATCGATTTGATATTCCCCGGGAAAAAATTACAGAACTCGTTGCAGAAAATGGTATAGAGCCAATCGTAGGTGCAGCAGGATCCGTACTGTTGATGGATATGACTGTGGTGCATGGATCCAGTGTCAATATTACGCCACTACGTCGTGTCATTTTGTATCTCAATGTGAGCACAGTTGATAACCGGGGCGAGACCTATGAACGACCCGAATATTACGCTGCTCGCGACTTTTCACCACTCATAGCGGCCAGCGAAGATTGTCTGAGGGCATTTGGCTGACGACTAAATCTGTCCCGGGTTCTTTCTAAAATAGTGTGGTTTTGGGGTACTGACAAGTTAAGTTTTTCTACTCGAAAAAGTGGCGATATGCTTAGTTCTAATCGTAGAAAGGGTATCGCCAAGTTAACTCTTTGAGTTCACAGAAATTCACTCTGTAACTATCATACAACCGCACTGCACCACTCATTGAGCGCACTGATCCTTAGGTCTCGGTAATGTTCGGCACTAACCAGGTGCCTTCCTAAGTTGAACAGATTATAAACCACAGCATGAACGCCCAGGAATCGCTGAGCTTGCTTAACCGTTTTGA